>SYDV01000158.1 GCA_005801395.1 Planctomycetia bacterium
AAGGTCGTTTCAAAACCAATACGCATAACACCCTTAGGGTCTTTGGCTTCACCGGTTTTCTCAACCATAATCGTTATTGGTTTAGTAACACCGTGCATGGTGTAATTACCAGCGACCTCATAGGTCGTAGCGCCAACTGATTTAAACGACGTGCTGACGAATTGCAGAACCGGAAATTGTTTCGCATCGAAAAAATCGGGATTAATTAAATGTGCCGTGCGTTTTTCGTTATTCGAATCGATGCTCGCAGCCTGAATCGTAACCGTAATATTTGATGCGGCGGGATTTGCTTGATCCCACTGTAAAGCGCCTTCTATGGCATTAAAACGACCATAAAAATAGGCCACATTAAAATGACGAACGCGAAAAATAGCCGAGCTCGTAATTGGGTCAATTTTATACGAATCAACCGCGGGCATTGCGGTTATGGCTGCGAGACAAACACCAAGAGTAAAAACGAGACGCATGACAAAGCTCCTTTCAGAGTATCGGCAAGATGATGGAAGTGCCCACCCGCCGCAGGCGAGCACCTTGGTAGATCGATCACCCATCGCACCTAAATGGTCGATAAGCTGAGGTAGGATCTTACGGTTTAGGTTCCAAGACGTTTAGCATCATAGCCATTTGATCCACGCTTACTGAAACCCAACCGACGTCAAACCCCTGAGGGATCGGACACAAGGTACAACCGATCTCAACAAGACCATTTGTGAGGCACCCACAACAAGCAACCGGATCGGATAAACGCTCTCGCTTAACGCGGTTTATTTATCGAAGATTGTGCAACGGAACGTCGATCTCGTACTTGCTGTGCAAACAACACCCTGCTGAGCATGTCGTTTGCGGTCGCTAGATCCGTAGCTGATAACATTTCGCAATTCAAAGTCCGCAATTCACGTTTCGCCTGATCAAATTGCCCCGTCTGCAGAAGCGCCCGACTTAATTCAATTCGACCTGATGCAGGCAGATCATTATCTAAACGCACATTCGCTTCCTTAAAACAAGCAATCGCTGCATAGGCGTCGCCTCGTTGCAATAAAACTTCAGCACGCGCGCAATACAAACGCATCGCATCCTTTGGATAATGTAATAAAGCAAATGTGAAAATTTTATCATCGACCAGTGCATCCGCAGTTGGCAATGGTGGCAATGGTGGATTATTTTTCGTTTCCTGATCAATACGAATTTGACTAACCAAACCATTAACATGATGAGTCATAAATACTAATAATACGGCTAAGATCCCGATTAATAAAACCGACAAGACCACTAATAAACGGCTCAATGGATGCGGTTTAGGAAGATACAAAGCCGCTGTCATCGGCACGATAGCTGGTTTCATCATCGCTTCTTCAGAGATCGCCCGCACGATTTCCCCGACTGATGGAGGTTTTACCTGCGTTTGTTTATCGATGGCCACCATACCCCCTATGACGAATAAAACATGACAACCCTGACGCGATTTGCAGCACCGTTGATGAAACGAACCACAACTCGCACCATAAACGGTGTTTTAATACGCTAGCATACCAGGAAAGCACACCGCGAGCCAAACAGTTAGCACGGCTAGGCGAGCCTACTTAGTTAGGGCTGCCATCGCTGCTGTAGATCATTCGCTGCCGAAGTTGGCGGCGATAACCCTAAGTGTTCGTAGGTTTTGGTAGTGATGACGCGACCCGTCGGCGTTTTAATCAGGTATCCACTTTGAATCAAAAAAGGTTCGTAAATATCCTCAATCGTGGCCTCTTCTTCGCCAACGGTTACCGCAATGGTCTTTAGCCCAATTGGACGACGATGATTAGCCAAGCATTGAAGAATGCGACGATCTAATTCGGTTAAACCAGCCTGATCAATACCTAACATATGCAGGCCTTCTTCGGCCACTGTGACATTGATTCGATTGCCATAATGCACTTGTGCTAAATCACGAATGCGGCGCAAATGATTATTCGCATAACGCGCTGTGCCACGACTACGATGCGCAATCATGTTCAAGCCAGCATCATCGGCTTGAACACCTAATAATGATGCCGAACGAGTTAATATGGTCTGCAATTCCGCGTCACTATATAAATCCAAACGTTCGCGAATGCCGAAGCGCGAACGAAATGGTGGCGTCAAATGCCCTTCGCGCGTAGTGGCTCCCACCAACGTAAATGGTGGCAAAGTTAATGTCAGGGTCTGTGAAGTGGCTCCTTCACCCAATTGAATGGTGATACGGAAATCCTCCATTGCTGAATACAGATATTCTTCCACCACGCGTTTTAAACTATGAATTTCATCAATAAATAAAACCGCACCCGCTTTTAAGGTTGATAATAAACCAGCTAGATCACCTGGTTTATCTAATAACGGACCCGACGTTTCGCGAATCTCCGCTTCCATTTCACTGGCCATAATGTGTGCCAATGTCGTTTTACCTAACCCAGGCGGTCCCGATAATAACACGTGATCTAATTGTTCTTTTCGCTGCTTTGCCGCAGCAATCGCTAAACTCAAATTGCGCGTTACTGCCGTTTGACCAGTAAAATCCACCAGACGTTTAGGCCGTAAGGCGCGATCCGACTGATCATCACGTTGCTCAAAACTTGGCGGCTGCGACATACTCATGATGTCAGCACTAACCAATCTAAGCGCAAGGGCTCAGAACCACCAGCCAAGGGTTAATGACAAGTTGTTGGCCTGCAGCCCCTCAACCTTACCTCGATAGGTGTAAGCAAATTCCGTGAAGATCGCTCCATAACTACCGCTGGCAAAATTGATGCCAATCATGCCGCGACCGCCTGGGAAGATTCGCTGCCCATCGTAAACGGCTCCAGAAGAGGAGACCGCATCAATCTTACTGAAGTAAGTGCCAATACCCAATCCGAAGTAGAGACTTTCACTCAACACGGCTCGTTCGTTATAAGTCAGCCCCCAACTATCAAATTTATTACCCTGCCCTTCTGAATGTATCCATTCGAGATCAATGCTCGGCGAACCAAATAATGCGCGTTGCTTTTCGCCCCAACCAATACCAACCATCCAGGGAAATTTCTTGGTCAAAGTGCGAATTTCGCTGTCAAATAATCCAAATCCGCCAGCGGCATAAAATGGCGGGCGATCAGCAGCAGAAGCCAAACCAGCTGTGGCCAGTGCAAAAGTACACATAATTACGGCAGCCATGCGCATAAAGAACTCCCTGTCAGCGGGCAGGTTAGGTGCTTGTCGATGGCCGCCAACCCCCAAGCCCGTGAGGTTATTGGTGTAACACCCTAACAATCGCACTCAGTGCCCAAAGCGGTCGCGCCCATTACGTAACCATCGCACCCTCTCTGAAAAAAGCGCTCTAACCCGTTTATTTGCGCCCCTTAGTTGATTCATCGAGCAGTTTTTTTGTGTCGTCAAATTGGGTCTTCATTTCTTTGCGCAAACGCAACTCTTCGTCGTATTTTTTCCGTAAATCGGTGCGAATGCGATAATCTTCTTCGCGCGCTGCTTCTAGTGATTTAATTTTCGCAAAGACTTCGTCATAGCTGGCTTCTGCTTTTTTCCGTTTATCATATTCATCTTGGCGATCCGCCTCCGCTTTTTTAAGTTTTTCTGCCACCTCAAGCATGGTTGCTTCACTGGCTGCTAGGGCGGCTTTTGCCGCGACTTCGGCTTGTTTTGCCTTGGTCAATGCCGCCTCATTTTCTGAAAATTTCCATTCGATACTCTTACGTGCTGTCGCTTCTCGATCCGCTTCAGATTTATTGCTCTCTGCCAAAACCCGTTGTTCTGCGGCAAGATCATTAGCTGACATCCATCCGCTAATTAAAACAATCATCACGACTAACAGCACCAGCGCGCTGCCTGCCATAATCATTATTTTGGGCTGCTTTGCTTGCTCAACCCACGCTGGTAGAGGTTTTTTCTCGATGACAGGGCCTTCATCTTCGACTTCGTCGATGTCTGGTTCAGCGCTTGGCAATGGCATGCGATTTACGCGACGCTTAACCTGCCCCGTGCCTGGGCGCTTTTCATTAGTCGGTTGGTTATTGGCTGGGGGCGCACTCATTTTAGGAGCCGCCACAGAAGACATCGGTGGCTTTGATGGTTTCGGGATGGTTTCCGCTACCGCAGGCACATCGTCAAAAGTTAGATCATCATCCAAAGGCGCTGAACTCGGAACTAATGGTTTGATGGGTTTACTAGGCTGAACTGGCATGGCGGCTGGCTCCGACTTGGTGACCGAAGGCGACAAATCAAAAGTTAAATCATCCTCTTTTGTGTCCGCCGCCGGACTTTCGACCTGCGGCGGTTGATTTTTTCCCAAGGGGGCCCCTCCCGCTGGTTCAATAGGTGGAATCAATTGCGGCGACTGACATTTCGGACAGGAAATAGCTTTGCCTGCATAGGTCACCGCCAATTTTGCGCTAAATGCGCAGGATGAACAAGCAAAGGTCAACCGTCCTGCATCATCCGGTTTACTAAAACGATCGGTGCCATGGGCGGTCGCCACTCGATTATAGCGAACCGTATCGCCCGTTGGGGTACTGCCTTCGGCATTTTCATCCGCAATGCGCATCTGCTGGCAGCCGGGACATAAAATGACTTTGCCTTGAT
>SYDV01000159.1 GCA_005801395.1 Planctomycetia bacterium
GTACCAGCTAAAACTTCTGCTGGGGATCCGCTTTCGGTATTGGGTACGGCAGCGATGGCATCTTCACGGCCAGCGGCCACGCCCAAGGCTTGTTTGCCGGTGTGTTCTAATTGTTGAGCTTCGGTGCGTGCGCCATTGGCGGCTTCAACTAATCCTTCAACTGGTTCGGCGACATCAACGGCGTTGAGATTACCTTCCTTTAATTGTTCAAGTAATTGTAAGTCGCTTTCCAATAAATTGGCACGTGATTCGTTTGATGAATCCTTGTCTTTTTGCGATGATTTTTTTGCAATACTACGCAGACGTTCTAAGTCGGTGGAAAGCGTGTCGATTACTTTAGCGCCAACTTCAAAGTCGTGATAAAACTCAGATTCGTCATCGGCATCATCTTCAACGGGGTTTTCTTCCGCATGGCGAGAACCATACAATGACGCGTCCAATCCCATGACACTCTCAACCAGGGCGTTAGAACGACGCATTTGGTTTTTGACGGTCTCTTTCAGTTTGTCCTTTTCTGCAATTGTCGCGCTCACAAGACCTAATTTATCGTTTAATTGGTCATGCAAATCATAATTATCTTGCTGTAAGTCTTGATTAATTTGTTCGGTTTCTTGCAGCTTTGCTTTCAGGGCCTCAATGGCATCTGCCATTTGATCTGTGCTAGCCGAATTTGCTTGCGCGTCGGCAATTTTTTCCAGTGCATGATCAAGCTCAATTTTGGCTCGATCTCGCTCTGCCTGCATGTCTTTTTCGCGCTTAATACGCTGGTCTAATTGCTCTTTTGTTTTCTTTAGTAATTCATCTTTTTCTTTATCGCTGAACGTATCAGCGCGTCCTTGCATTTGCGAATTGATCAGCGACAGAATCCAATCCATCAGGGTTTTTTGCGTAATGACCTGCAATTGCTTGCTTTGCCCTTTGGTGCGCATCAATTCGGCAACTGTAGTTTTTTCCCCAAGGCTTTGGATACCTTCAGACAGGTTCGGGATTGGCTGATCAGAATTCTTAGGCTTCACCATAGCAACTCCTTGCAGGGACCAGGGCTAATAGAGCACGGCTCCCGCTTGCTTTGTCTTGGGCGAGGATGGTTCCCAGGTCTCTAAAAGGCAGTCGTGCGCTGGGACCAGCGAGGCACCTCAGTGATACACGAAGGGGGCTGAAACAGGCTGGTAGTTTACGAGATAAAACAAAACACCCCAGGCGTTCGGGCCTGGGGTGAAAGTGATACAACCACGATGGGCGTGAGCCCAAAAGTGTTATTTGTTAACGGCGGTGAAGTAACTCTTCGCGCCTTTAGGATCAGCCTTCATGGTTGGCTTGCCATCAGTCCAATTGGCTGGGCAAACTTCACCGTTCTTGGCAACGTATTGGAATGCTTTGATGACGCGCAGGGCTTCATCGACATTACGGCCAACTGGTAAATCGTGTACGATGGCGGCGCTGACAACGCCTTCTGGATTGATCAAAAAGAGGCCGCGCAGTGCGATACCGGCATCTTCAATCAACACGCCATAATCGCGTGCAATTGATTTGTTCAGGTCGGCAACCAAAGGATAGGCCAAGTCGCCAAGTCCACCGTCTTTGCGCGGGGTGTTGCGCCAAGCAAGATGGGTGAAATGGCTGTCGACACTGACGCCAAGGACTTCAGCGTTAATGGCTTTGAATTCGGCCATTTTGTCGCTGAAAGCGATGATTTCGGTGGGGCAAACGAAGGTGAAGTCGAGGGGATAGAAAAACAGCGCAACCCACTTGCCTTTATAGTCACTCAATTTGATTTCTTTGAATGTACCATCAGCCATGACGGCCTGGGCTTTGAAGTCGGGTGCTTTTTTCTGAACGAGAGACATAGGTGCTCCGGTGGTTGGTTTTGAGGGTAAGGAACGAGGAGTCCGCAAACCGGGACGGGCATATTCCCAAAGTCGCACGGCTGTCAATCATGGTCTGGCCAGGTTACCGCATGTCAGCTGCACAATCACTTCGAGTACGGCTTTGCATGGCTGCTCATAAATGTTACACGAAGTGTCGTCCTAGCGGTTATACTGAAGTTACAGTACAAAAAAAGGCGACTTAGGAGACTCATGGATATTTTAGTGGTAGATGATGACGCGTTGTCTTTGCGTTTGTTGACGGCTTTGGTTGAAAAACTGGGGCATCGTGTCATTGCCGCAAGCGATGGTTTATCTGCGTGGGAAATTTATCGTCAGAGTGAATGCCGGGTGGTCATTAGTGATTGGAATATGCCAGGCATTGATGGGATCGAATTCTTGACGCGCATTCGCGCAATTAGTGGAAATAGTTATACTTATTTTATTATGCTGACTTCGCGTAGTGATCGTGAAGACGTGGCTGCTGGGATGACGGCTGGTGCTGATGATTTACTGATCAAACCGATTAGTCGCGATGATTTGGAAGCACGATTAAATGTAGCAAAGCGCATTGTTTCTCTGCATATGGAGGTGGCTTCTCGCAATGCTGAATTGATGTCGATTAATCAACGCATGCGACAAGACTTGCAAGCGGCCGTTAAGGTACAGGAGGCCTTGTTGCCGGTGTCATTGCCGCGAATTCCCAAACATCAATTCGCGTGGCTTTATCGCCCGTGCGATCAATTAGGGGGCGACACACTGAACCTTTTTCGACTGGATGAGCATCACCTGGGATTTTATGTTTTGGATGTCAGTGGCCATGGCGTGTCTTCGGCTCTTTTAGCGGTGCAAGTAAGCCGTTTCTTATCTCCGTTGATTGCCATTGGTGCATTACCCAAAATCGCGATCGCGGAAAAGCCAGGGTATCGTTTAACGTCACCGATTGAGGTTATTCGTCAATTGAATGACTTGTTTCCCATGAGCGATACGGCCATGCAATATTTCACGATCATTTATGGTCATTATCATTTACCAAGTCACACGATTAAATTAGCTGCCGCGGGACATCCAGGACCGGTATCGGTGAGTAAAGATGGTCAATCACAGCATCACGATTTGGCAGGAAATCCGATTGGTTTTTTCCCTACAGATTCGGCTTGCTTTGCTGAAGCAGAAATTCCTCTTGGTCCTGGTGAGCGAATCTATTTTTTCAGTGATGGCGTGGTGGAAACTATGGATTCGGCTCAAACGATTATTGGTAATGATCGCTTGGCTGAAGCCATGGCGAAAGCGAGAACTGGAACGCTGGATGGTGATTTGGCCTTCATTGAACAAGCGCTAAACGCGTGGCGAAAAGGCGAACCACCAACGGATGATGTTTCTATCGTCGTTATGGAACGTGAAATCTAACCGGCCTCAGTAGTTACGATCTTTCGTCTATTGTGGTGCGCGTATGACAAGGGTTCTGGACGACGGACGTTAACCAATCATCCTTTTGAAATCGTTGCTGAAACTGATTTTTTGTGAGGACGTCATGAATAATTCACCTTCGCGTCAACCGTTTCAACGTCCTGAACGGGAAATTACTCCTGAACAAGTATATCATAAGCGGCGTAAAATTCTTGCCGGTCTAGGTCTCGGTGTTATGGGATTGAGTGCGGCGGGTTGGGATATTTATTCTCGTATGCAGCCGACTCCTAAACCAATTATTGAATTACCACCGCCGCAGCCCAGTTCGTCTTATCAACCACAATTAAATTCGAATTTTGCGCAAGCAGGACGACCTTTGTCGAGCGAAAAGGATGTGCTTAGTTATAATAATTTTTATGAATTTAGTACCAAAAAAGAGGAAGTCGCAGAATTGGCGCAGGGATGGAAAATAGATCCTTATGGATTACAAATTGAAGGTTTAGTGGATCGCCCTGGAACGTTGAGTTTAGAACAGGTTGAAAAACTTGGTTTAGAAGAGCGAATCTATCGTTTTCGTTGCGTCGAAGCATGGGCGATGACGGTGCCATGGAGCGGCGTGTCGATGGCTGCACTGATGGCCCATGTTGGGGTTAAAAGTACCGCGACTCATGTTGCCTTTTATAGTGTCTTAGATCCGCAGCGGATGCATGGACAAAAGAATACGTATTTTACCTGGCCATATTTTGAAGGATTACGCATTGATGAAGCAGCGAATGCGTTGACGTTTATAGCGACGGGTCTGTACGGCAAACGATTAAGCCCACAAAACGGTTCACCTCTGCGGGTGGTGTTGCCTTGGAAATATGGTTACAAAGGGCCTAAAAGCGTAGTGCGCATGGTGTTTTTAGCTGCACAACCGCCAACCTTTTGGAATGAATTAGCACCGGATGAATATGATTTTTTTGCCAATGTTGATCCCACCATTCCGCATAAGCGTTGGTCACAAGCATCAGAGCGTTTATTGGGCAATGGCGATCGCGTTAAAACGTTGCCATATAATGGCTTCGGTGAGTTCGTGGCGTCTCTCTATCAAAATCAAAAGAAGAGTTGATGTATGCACAAATACAACCGTGAAATTATTCGCCGGTAAATAACTCTGCATACATAGCAGGGAGCGTCACGGCGACCGAGGTGCCGAGTAATTCAAGATTGACCACTAATTCCAGGTCTTGTTTTCGTCGGGTAATAACGCCGGAACATCCGGCCAACGTACCAGTGACAATGTTCACGCGTTTACCTGGGACTAATTCAGGTCGTACCATGATGGGCGCTTGTGCAACGGTGAGTAGTTTAATTAAACTACGTAGATCCGCAGTCAGCTCTAAAGGATTTCGAACATCAATAATACGAACAACGCGCTTGGTATCGTACACCACATCATAATTCGCGCGATTAGTCGCAACAAAAAGGTAACCAGGTAATAAGGGCACCACGAATTCTTGCTTGCCTTTTCCTGGATAATGGCGCAAGCGACGTTCAAAAAAGGCAATACCAGGGAGGTTTTTTCGCTGCAACAATTCAATGACTTTTTTATCCTGTCGTGGGTACGCGTGAACGACTAGCCATTCCAAATTCGTTGTGGCGGCTGATGGAATTGGGTCTGCGAGCTGTGCACTAAACCCATGGGGCCAATCGAGAATGATGCCCGTTGACTGTACTTTGACCATGAAACCCCATCCTATCTGAACGATAAACGAACCTGTCAGCATTCATGCACCGGTAAAGTGCGGATCGTAGTCCTTGCAGGGCCGCCAATAGGTCGATAACCACGCGCCACCTAAGGATCTACAATGTTGTTTCAGTTGATGGGACCCACGTCTTGCGCCGGAACTCGTTTGGACGTGTGGTTGGAACGCCAATTAGAGGGCTGCACGCGCAGTCATATCAGTCGCCTGATTAAAGATAATCGTTGCGTGGTCGAACCAGGAACGGCAAAGCCTGGGTATGGATTAAAGGGGGGCGAAATGGTGAGCCTCGAAATTCCCGAAGTCGAGCCGATGGAGGCGGTGCCGGAAGATATTCCGCTGACGATATTGCATGAAGACGAGCACCTTATCGCGATTAATAAACCGGCAGGTATGGTAGTCCACCCGGCGATTGGACACCGACGGGGCACTTTGGTAAACGCCATATTGGGCCGCTATGGCAGCGAGTTGCCCAATTCCGATGGCAGTACTACCGCTTGGCGGCCAGGAATCGTTCATCGGCTCGATCAATTCACGAGTGGGGTTATCTTAATCGCGCGCACGATGTCGGCACTGACCTATTTGCAGGATGCATTTAAGGCACGTGTGGTGACGAAGCGTTACCTCGCCTTGGTGGCGGGTAAGCCACGGGCTGATTTCATGGAACACGCGGGGTGGTTGGGGCGACATCCGAAAGATTTTCGTAAACGATGCGTATTGCCTGATGGCGCTACGGATGCGAAGGAAGCCTATACGAGTTTTATCGTATTGGATCGACGTTCCGGCTACAGCGTAGTCGAAGCGCGACCAAAGACAGGTCGTACGCATCAGGTGCGTGTCCATTTAGCGGCACTCGGACATCCGATCTTAGCCGATAGTACCTACGGACGCAGCGCCGTGTGGCCACTCACGCCACGAGAAGGGGATGCTGTATTAGCACGCCAAGCCTTACATGCTTGGTCGATTTCATTTCCCCATCCGGCTGGTCACACCTTGCAATTACAGGCACCGATACCAGAAGATTTTCTGCCGTGGATAGATAAAGATAGTCAGATAAGGCCAAGTAAATAATCTGCTGGCTATAATTAAGGAATCGCTGTTGGGGTTGGTTTAATTGGTGTAGCGGCGGGCGGATTATCGAGAGTCGCGCTGAGTGATTTAATTGACTGATAAAAAGCAAGGTTAGCTGCGGTATTTTCAGAATTACCAGGAGCTTTGACAGCGAGTTCCTGCGTCGCAATGGCGCGATCGACTAGGCCGAGGCTGTAAAATAAACGAGCTTGCGTGTCGAGATACCCGCTGTTGTTTGGTTCCATAGCAAGGGCATGTTTTATTAAAGGAACGGCCAAGTCGAGTTGCTGTAGGCTTAAATCTTCTTCCGTGATGCGCGCCCAGGCGAGACTGTTGGCGACATCTGCTGGCATGCCA
>SYDV01000160.1 GCA_005801395.1 Planctomycetia bacterium
CCAAACCAAATGGAATAGGCTTTAGAACTCTTCAGAAAAAAGGCATCAATGGAACAGAGGTTTTCGTCGTTAGTGAGTACACGACAAAACCTGATACGTATTTGAAAGTGGACATCGAGGTGAATGCCGATTATCAGGTCAGTTTATTACACAATGACACGAAACTTATTGACGGAGTGCAGTTGCCCAAAGGGAAAGGTCTTGTGCCTATTATTCAAGCGATTCAAAAAAGTGCAGAAATCACAACGAGCGCAGCAATCGCAGAATTGAGTTTTACGGGTGTTTTGCCCAAGGGTAAAACACCTTAATAATTCGTTTAGAAATTCGCGGACGTCGATGGTCTTGGATTTATTCGCTCACTAGTGAGCGTCGAAAAAATTGACGTGAGCGTGCAATAGTCTCTGAGTCGAATTATTATTATCGTTTCAGTAGGAGATGAGCCATTAATTAATCGGGATTAGTCTGATTAATTAATGGCACCGGATCATATCCATGCCCGCCCCAGGGATGACAGCGACAAATACGTTTACTTGCTAGCCAAGAACCTTTCACCGCTCCGTAATGCTGTACGGCCTCCACCGCGTAGGTTGAACACGTTGGAATAAAGCGACAAGTTGGAGGCTTCAGCGGCGATAACCAGCGCTGATAGCCACGAAGCGCAAATATAATTAAAGATCGCATGTGGGTAGACGCTAATTTTTTTCGCGCGTTGTCGCGGAGTGTTTTTGCGCGGGACGTGGCGTTTGACCGGAGCGATTGCGTGAGCCAGGTTGAGCTGCGGCGGTTAAAGCTTTCGGTATTAATAGCCGTAATTCTTGTTCAATAAGGGCGTGTGCGTTTTCTGGTGGATCATTGCGAAACAACACCACGACATCATGTCCAGCAAGGATTTCTTTGAACGAAAGGCGAAAGGATTCACGCACCCAACGTTTTAATTGATGGCGGCGCACTGATAACGGTGCCGTCTTGGACGAAATCATCACACCAAGACGAGCGAGTGGCGTTTCGCGCCGATCACGCGGACGCAATAACACGACGATATGTCGACCAGCGGCTTTTTGCTGACGATGGAACACGCGACTGTAATCGCGGTTGTCGTGCAATCGGTGCTTTGGGCCGAAAGTGGTATCCATGGTCGAACGCTACGGTTGATTGCGGCTAAACAACTGTGGCGACTAAATGAACGAGGGTCGAGCAAACGCCATGCGGAGGACTGAAGCGTGGAGCGCCTTACTGAGTAAAAGATCGCTAGGACAACCGACATTGCCCAAATGACTCACCAATGAGTCATTTGGACAACGTGAGCTAATGTGGCATGTCGGCGTGTAGTGCCTGTGGGAAACCGCTTGTTCAGTTTTTGCAAAATCGTCGATACTCAACCGCAGATGGCTGATCCAACTTCCATTTCGGGCCTTAACGGCATTTCCGGTGAATTTCCGCAGCGGAAGGGGAACTCGTCGGCTAAGCGATCCCTCAAATCCAAGGCCCTAGAACGCAATTCGGTAGCTGATGAAGATCGTGAGCCGACCACCATAGCCGACGATCCCAATGCGAAATTGATCGAAGCCTTGGACCGTTTGCGAGCACCAAACGAACTGGGACCGGTTGAACACGAGTTAGCAGCCACGATACGCGGGGCAAAGTACTATCAGGAAGAGAGTCGCACCGGACTACCGATTTTAACCGAAGATCTGAGTGACTTCGATGATCTGCCGCCACCGAGCATGCAACATCTCGCCTAACGATAGGCTGTTTCTTCGCTCAGTGCGGTTCCTGAGCGTCCCAGTTCCTCCCACGTCGTAGTTGACCCACGTGCGTTACTTTGTACTTTCCCGCCCTTCTTCGTGCTAGGCGTCTGGCCCGAAACTGTGGATCTCGCTTCTAAGCATCGATACCGGTGCCCGGGAGTACGCCGAAATCCTCAGTCGTTATACCCACTTGCGTACTCCCAAACCGACTTCCGTGCAGAGGGGGTCTGGAGTATATAAATGGCTATCGTTAATGTGAAAGAATTGCTGGAATCCGGCATTCATTTTGGAACCGCTGCCAGCATGTGGCACCCACGCATGAAGCCTTACATCTTCGGCAAGCGCAATTCCATCCATATCATCAACATCAAAGAAACCGTCCGTGGATTAATTCAGGCGTATTATTTCGCCGCGAAGCTCGGTAAGGCCAATAAGACGTTATTATTCGTCGGCACGAAGCGCCAAGCGCGCGACGTGATCCGCGATGCAGCGCGTTCGGCTGGTATGCCATTCGTCGCTGAACGTTGGTTGGGCGGCACGCTCACTAACTTCGACACCGTGCGCGCTTCGATTCGTCGCCTCGACGAAATCGAACGTAAAACGGCCACGCATGAATACCTGCGCGAATCGAAAAAGGTTCAAGCACGCGACGCGCGTGAACGTCGCCGCATTTTGCGCAACCTCGAAGGTGTGCGTAATATGACCAAGCTGCCCGACGCCATGTTTGTCGTCGATCCAGCTAAGGAAATGAGCGCGGTTCGCGAAGCGCATCGCCTCGGCATCCCACTCATCGGTTTGGTTGACAGCGATACTGATCCAGAACTCGTCAATTTGCCAATCCCAGGCAATGATGACGGTATTCGCGCTATTCAATCGGTTATCAAAGTGGTTCTCGACGGCTTGGCTAAAGGTCGCGCCGAACAGGTTACCAGAACCGAACCAGCGGTTTCCGCACCAGCCTAATTAGGTTTGGATGTGATCTTGTGGACGACCGTTGCCTGTAAGGCAACGGTCGTGAATGAGGATCCTTAATTTTAAAAAAAAAACTCTTATTGCCAACTTTTGTTGCGTATAAGCAACAGTACCACCTTTTACCCTGAAATGTGAACGTCATGAGCAATCCAATTCTCGAAATCTCCGCTAAACTGGTCATGAACCTGCGTGATCGTACCAATCTGCCAATGATGAAATGTAAGTCGGCATTGGAAGGTACGAAAGGCGCGCACGCTTCGGAAGATGCGTGGATTGATGCCGCTATCGAACACCTGCGTAAGCAAGGATTGTCCGCTGCCGATAAATTCGCTGGCCGCGAAACGACACAAGGTGGTTTAGGACTCTCATTAAAAGATGGTAAAGGTGTGATCGTGTTGCTTGGTTGCCAAACGGATTTTGTTTCAGGTAACGATGTGTTCAAAGCTTTCGTCAAACAGCTGGCC
>SYDV01000161.1 GCA_005801395.1 Planctomycetia bacterium
ACCGTTGTATGGCGAATACCGTAGTTTACTCGACCATCCGCACGCTGATATCAATAATACGGGTGGTCGAAATGGTGGCACGATTACCGCAGCGTTATTCCTAAATGAGTTCATTCCCGAATCAGTGAAGTGGGCGCATTTGGATATTGCTGGCCCCGCCATGCAGACCGGTGGCTGGCGATATTATGCAAAGGGCATGACCGGCGTAGCGACGCGTACGTTGGCTCGCCTTGCGCATAACATGGCTTGAGGCATTGATAGTAATCGACGCCCATGGCCCTTGAATATCCTGCATCAATCAATCATCCCAGGCCATTGTGGCATTGGGTGTTGATGGCTTGTTCATTGGGGCCAATAGCCTGTATTATTGTTGGCCAATTGTCGCCATGGTTGTGGATGGGTGAATTAGCGAGCCATTGGACATTGCACGCGGTCATAGCTTTGTTGCCAGTGGTGGTGGTGTTTCGTCGCAACCCCTGGTGGGGGCGATTATTTATTATGTTGTTAATGGTCGGCTCTTGGCAGTGGTTAAATACGACTTTTGCCTCACGCGCAACGTTGTCGGCTCCGGTCGCAACGTTGACCTTGGCGACCGCCAATATCAGTGTGGCAAATAGGCAACGTGAAGAGCTGCACGCCGTGTTATTGGCGTTGCCAGTGGATATCTTAATCTTGCAAGAAGTTACCAGTGCAGATCGTGCGGCATTTATGGGCTCACTTAATTGGCCACATCAAGAATGGAAATTAAATGAGGGGCCTTTTTCTATCGCCCTATTAAGTCGCAAACGGTTGCTGACTTCCAGTGTGCATAACCTGAATGGTATTCCCATGCTGGAGGCCTTAATCGATGCTGGTGAGGCACCGCTTCGTGTATTTGGTGTACACCCACCGCCGCCGTTGGATCCTCAATTTACCAAACACCGTAATCAATATTTGGCGATGTTGGCGCAACAATTGCGCGATCGTTCCGAACCTGTGGTCGTGGCAGGTGATTGGAATGTGACTCCAGGTTCGCACATGTGGAATTTGATGATCAATTTTTCGCAGGTAGTTGCGGCCCCCGGAGCGCGACCGGCAACATGGCCGGCGGCGCTGGGGCCAATCGGTATCCCGATTGATCACATCATGGGACGTAACGTTGGGCTTGCTCCACTGCACGCATTTACCATTCCCGGCAGCGATCATCGCGGACTTATGACCACCGTGACGCTGCCAGCGACGTGGAGCACTCCGTAATCGTACAGCAGGGTGCTAGCCCAAACGCCAACGGCTCGTTAGGCTGTGAAACCGGAAGGAGCTCTGCATGTCCGCAATCATGATCGATGGGAAAGCTCTCGCTGAAGAACGCCGCGCGCGCCTTGCTGATCACGTCGCAACCTTGCAGGCCCGAGGAATTCAGCCGTGCTTAGCGGCTGTTTCGGTACACGTTGACGCAGCATGGAATTTATATTTAAAAAATCAGGCAGCTGCTTGTGCGCGTGTGGGTATTCGGCATCAAGTGGTAAGCGTAGACCCGCAAGCGACGCAAGAGGATTTGAGTGAAGTTATTGAAGAGCTAAACGTCGATTCCGCTGTCCATGGCGTCATTCTGCAAAGTCCTTTGCGTCGTTTTGTTCCAGGAACGACAGAACGTATTGGCGATGGACTCAGTGATTTTCAGGCACAAGCCTTATTGTCACCAGATAAAGATGTGGAGGGAGTGTCCCCTGCGAATTTAGGTTTGGTATTGGCGGGTAAACCGGTGGCCGCTCCGTGTACGGCTGTGGCAGCCGTGGAGTTAGCGCGACATGCCTGTCATTTATTAGGCAAAGATTTACGTGGTATTGATGCCGTGGTGGTTGGAGCCTCTATTATCGTCGGCAAGCCAGTGGCCCAATTATTATTAGCCGCCGGTGCAACGGTGACGGTATGCCATATCGACACCAAAGATTTAATTGCCCATACGACCAATGCAGATTTGGTGGTCGTGGCAGTTGGTCGTGCAGGATTGATTCGCGCTGAGCATATTAAGTCCGGAGCCATCGTCATCGACGTCGGTATTAATCCCGTGCTTGGTGCGGATGGTAAAAGTGTGACCGTGGGTGATGTGGATCCATCTGTTGCCTCGGTTGCTGCGGCTTTATCGCCAGTACCTGGAGGAGTTGGTGCACTGACCACAACAGTTTTGCTAGAAGCGACAGCAGCAGCTGCTGAACGTTTAGCCGATTCGCGGCCAGTGGTTGATGGTAGTGTGATTGCTCGCGTATTAGGTGGACCAAAACTTGATCTCAGCCCAGATGTTGCTGATCGTTTGGCGACATTATTAGCGCGTCACGTGGTGGGTGCCCCAGGTGGTAAACCGCTTCGTAGTGCACTTGAACGTCGTATGGTCAAAGGCGTATTGGTGCTCGATGGTGCGATGGGCAGCGAATTAATTGCTCGGGGTATTTCAGCCGCTGCCATTGCCCGCGCAAACTGTGATCATCCAGATGTCGTGCAAAGTGTACATGCCGCGTATGTTTCTGCTGGTGCTGAAGCCCTGACCACGAATACGTTTGGTGTGAATCGTTATCGTTTACAAGGTGATCGAGAATTAGTGGTACGCTATGCGAGTGCGGGCGTGCGATTAGCTCGCCTTGCGGCGCAACAAAGGGACAGACATCGGGTGTTTGTTTTGGGCAGTATTGGACCATTAGGCCCCATCGTTGGTGCTGATCTAACTCCTAGTGAAGCTGAAGAAGCCTTTGCCGAAGTCGCCATGGCAATGGCGGATGCTGGAGTCGATGGATATATCGTTGAAACGATGCCTTCGACGACCGAGGCCGTCGCAGCATTAAATGGTATTCATCGCGTGTCGCGTTTACCCGTGTTGGTGTGCCGCAGTTTAGATCGAGATGATCCGGCAGAATTAGCCGAATTTGCACGCGCCGCAGCTGCCGCTGGAGCAACGGCTGTCGGTATTAATTGCGCGGTTGGTCCACGCGCCTTGGTACCAGTGATTGCACGATTAGCCCAAGTGTCAAACTTACCAGTGATTGCCCGTCCGAATGCTGGATTTCCTACCCGAGTTGACGGGATGATTCGCTACCATTTACGCGCTGATTATTTCGTGGCACAAAGTAAGGCCTATATTGCTGCCGGCGCGAGTTTAATTGGTGGATGTTGCGGCGTTGGGCCAGAACACATTGCGGCGGCGGTGAAAACGCTCAGTGGCACGGCTTTGGTTTCCGCTGGAATGATAGAGCCAGAAACCGTGTCTGACGCCGAACATCCTCAGCACCTTTCCATACCGCCACCATCGCCGTTAATTTCGGCGCGTTTTCCTATTATGGCGTTAGTCCCTGGTCGTTTAAGTCCGACACGCAGTGCGAATGCTTTGAGAAGTTTAGGACAGGCAGGCGCTGATGTTATTGGCTTACTCAACGGATGGCCGGGAGCTCAGCG
>SYDV01000162.1 GCA_005801395.1 Planctomycetia bacterium
CGACTCTTTTTACCCTTAACCTCTTTCGCGTCACTTAAGACCGCTTCAATATCAGCCCAGGCGCGCTGTCGACGCGCTAAATAATTGGCCGCCCGTGATGACGCCTGCACTTCCGTACCAGAAGAAAGCGATTCGACGGCACGTGACCGCGCAGGAACAGCAGTAGGCGCAGCTAATTTTTGATAAATCGCACACAAAAATAAATCCGGGTCTTTCGGCTTTGAGAGGTCCAATTGTCGCGCAATAGCTTCTGCCAATGGCATGGCCATTTCATTTTTACGACTCACATGAAACCGCTCACGATGAGCGACGTATGAAACAATAGTGCGCAGCGTATTTCCATCGACAACGGATTGAATTTCGGCGGGCAGATTTGCCGCTGCATCAATGATTTTTTTATCAGACAATTTTATCAATCGCGCCGCGCCTACGCTTTCATCATAAACGACTAAGGTTCCCGCCGCCAAATCGCCAAGCCGCTGAAACCGACCAGAAACGACCATTGAAATAATACCCGTAGCAAACGATGGAAAACTATCGGCAAAGCGCAGCACGTTACGTAGAAAACAGGCTCCCGCTCCAGCCGGTAGCCCATCAATACCAATAACACGAATATGACACAAACGTTTCCCAGGAGTAAAACCCTCCCACCGCCATTCGATAAATCCACCCAGTAACCAATCGACGACAAAAAACAAAACTAACCATAAACCAATACCGACCTCAAAATCCAGCCACATGAACGACAGAGCAAACAAACCTAAAACAATAATTCGTAAGATCAGATCAATAATCCAAGCAAAGAATCGGATCATTGGCCCAGCAACACGAAACGTAAAAGCGATGTGTTCTGGCGTGGCGAACGAAGCGTTCGTATCAATAGCAGGTACAAGGAGCGGCACATCGGCAGCATCTACCTCATCGAACGGTTGCGCAAGTCATCGCTGCAGTATGTCCTAGGTGTAAAATTGAGTCTGGCACAAAAGGAGAGCATACAAAATTTAGCCAAGGAAATCATTCGAACCTTCCCCTATTCAAGCCACAAATCGGTACTTGTTCCGTGATGATTCTACAATTTGGCCCAGCAGGTTGCCGCTTGGCAGCGAGAAACTCTGACCAAACTGCGATACCATGTCCCAGACGAAAATTGCCCTGCCTCTTTCACCGTATGTCGCTAATCGTTTTGCCTTTGCCCGACGGCTAAGCCATGCAGTGCTGGTGGGTAAGGTTCAGGTTGGCGGTTTGAAAAATGGTCAGCCGGCTCCGATTGTCGTGCAAAGCATGTGCACCACACCGACGCAGGACGTCGCGGCAACGGTTAAGCAATGTATTTTGTTAGCGGAATCCGGTTGTGAGATCGTGCGCATTACTGCGCCGGGAGTCAAAGACGCGCAAGCGCTTCAATTTATTCGCCGAGATTTTTCAGCGGCGGGTTTTCGCGATATCCCTTTAGTTGCAGACATTCATTTCATGCCCCCTGCTGCCATGGAAGCGATTGAGCATGTTGAAAAGGTCCGAATCAACCCGGGCAATTTTACCGACAAAAAACGCTTTGCCGTAATTGAATATACGGACGCTGCCTACAACGAAGAATTGGATCATGTTGCAGAGCGATTTTTGCCGTTAGTGCGGCGCGCAAAAACTTTGGGGCGCACCTTACGTATTGGCACGAATCATGGATCATTATCAGATCGCATCATGAATCGTTGGGGCGACACGCCGCGCGGCATGGTGGAATCTGCGATGGAGTTTATTCGCATTGCTGAGAGCGAAGGTTTCAAGAATCTGATTATTTCGATGAAATCATCGAATCCAAAAGTGATGGTTGCCGCATATCGCATGTTGTGCGCGACATTAACCGATCATGGCACGGCTTACCCGTTACACCTTGGGGTAACGGAAGCGGGTGAAGGCGAAGATGGTCGCACCAAAAGTGCCGCAGGGATTGGCGCCCTATTGGAAGATGGTATCGGCGATACCGTGCGCGTTAGTTTGACGGAACCACCGGAGTGCGAAATTCCGGTCGCTCGTGCTTTAATTGCTCGTTACGAACAACGACAGCCATTTGCTGCTCCAACAGGGGTTCCAGCGGAAAAATACGAACCCTATTCCTATCAACGTCGTGTGGCTGAAATAACCCGTGTCGGTAATGATGTGCCCATTGGCGGTGGATTATTGCCACGGGTATTTGCACCTAGCACGACCCCCATTCCGACTAAAAAAGAACCTGACGCCGATGTCCGCGTCAATGATCAGCAATTATGGTTTGCTCAAGCGCATAGTATTCCTGGGGCGGACGGTTGTCATCACGTTCATCAAAACCACTCATCATCAACGTTGAATCCTTCATGGTTGTCGGTCGTCCATGTTAAAACGGATTGCAAACTACCGACTATTCCCGCTGGCACTTTAGCATTACTTCGCCTTGGTGACAAAGAACCAGCTACTGCTTTGCGTACGACGTTACCGAATCTCCCGAATGGGATTTTACTTGGAATCGCCGAACCGGGATTAATTGGGGAAGTACGCGCTTATCGCCTTTTGGCCGCGGCGATTGAGGAACAATTTGCCGCTGATGAAGCGAAGAAAATTGGCAGCGGACGACGATTTCCTATCGTCATCGCGCTTCCATTCCAACGCGATGAATTAATCGTCTCATCAATTGCCGGTGCATTATTGATTGATGGTATCGGTGATGCGTTGTATGTGCCTCAGGTGCCTCAGCCCATTCGTTTGGCATTTACTATTCTCCAATCGGTCAAAGCCCGCGTCACGCGCGCAGATTATGTCGCCTGTCCATCTTGTGGACGCACCTTATTTGATCTGATTGAGGTTACCGCGCATATCAAAGAAGTGACCAATCATTTAGATGGAGTCACCATTGCCATCATGGGTTGTATTGTGAATGGCCCTGGGGAAATGGCCGATGCCGATTTTGGTTATGTTGGAGCGGGTCCAGGAAAAATCGATCTTTATCGGCGCAAAGAAAAAGTACGCAAAGGTATCGCTAGCGAAAATGCGCGTGAGGAATTGCTGCAGCTTATTAAAGAGGCCGGCATGTGGCGCGAACCGATTTAATACATTCCCAGATCTTATGCACCAAATCGGTTAGATTTTCTCTTTTACGAAATCGTTTATTCCATCTTTAATTCGCAACGTCAGGTGACCACATGCCCATTGATCAAAAATACATTGATCTCGCCATTCATTACGGACAAAATGCTGTAATTGCCATATTAATACTCTGTGGCGGTTGGTGGATTAGTCTGTGGATCAGTAATTTGCTCAAAGGTCGCGTAATGGCTATTGGCAAGGGCGATGAAACGTTGGCATCAGTATTGGCAAAAGTTACGCGCATCGCAATTATGGTGCTAACAATCATTATCGTTCTTGGCCAATTTGGCGTACAAACGGCTAGTTTGGTTGCCTTGCTCGGTGCGGCAGGTTTAGCTATCGGCTTAGCCCTCCAGGGCACACTTAGTAATGTCGCCGCAGGAGTCATGATATTGGTACTGCGTCCGTTTAAATTAAACGATGCGGTCGATGTGGACGGCATTACCGGCACGGTCAAAGACATCGGGTTATTTATGACACAGATAAATACACCAGACAACATTGCCGTTTTATTGCCCAACAATCGCATTTGGGGCGCTCCAATCCGCAACTTCGCCAGCAATAAAACCCGACGATTAGATTTGATATTTTCTATTGCCTATGAAGACGACATTGACAAAGCGCTCAAGATAATCACTGACTTGGTCGTAGCTGATCCTCGCACGCTCAAAGATCCGGAGCCCACATTTGTAGTTGGTCAATTGGGCGAAAGTTCCGTCGATCTTTTTATCCGACCATGGGTCAATCATGGCGAATATTGGGATTTGCGTTTTACCTTGATAAAATCGGTGAAACAGGCCTTTGATAAAGAAGGCATTACCGTTCCTTATCCGCAACGCGTTATACATACGACCGTTTCCGCTGCCGATTAGTGGACCCGAACAACGGAACTCAAAACCTGAGGTATCTTTAAATAACCCAGTGAGATTATATGCGCTTTTTAACGCTCGCTTCTTTAGTCTTTTCGCTCTGTTGTACAATAACGGTGGGATTTACTGCAGAGAATCGCTTTGCCAAAGAATGGCGCGCTTATCAGACCTGGGATAAAGCGAATAATCCGGCAACTGATGGCATTATCGCTATTGGAAGCTCAACCATTCGCATGTGGTCAACGTTGACCCAGGATATGGCTCCCCTGCCGGTCTTAAACCGTGGCTTTGGTGGCGCCAAAGTCGCTGATGCCTTGGAAGCCATTCCGTTCATCGTATTACCATACAAACCGCGCATTATTGTTTATTACGTGGGCGATAATGATTTGCAGAACGCCGAAGCTGACATCAACAAACCCATTGAAGGCTTTACTAGTTTCGTCACGGAAGTGCGTAAAACATTACCAAAGGTTCACTTCGTTTATCTTTCCATTAAGCCAAGCCCTAAACGCACTGATGCTTGGCCAAAAGCACAGCAAGTTAATGCCCAAATGGCAAAGTATTGTGCGGCAGATCCGGCGATGACGTTTGTTGATGTCGGATCTACCTTATTAGATGCCAAAGGCGTCGCCGAACCGTCACTCTATAAAGAAGACAATCTCCATATGTTGCCAACTGGATATGCACGTTGGACGCCCGTATTAAAACCGGTGCTCGAAAAATTATGGGCTGCAGGTGCGGGCAAATAACTGGAACCGTATTTCATTATGAAAAAAGCCCTCGGATATCCGAGGGCTATTTTATTCTTCTGAATCGTTCGATGCTTATTTAAATGACGAAACGTACGGCAATTTGCTCGCCGTCGCTTTTAATTGTTGTAGACCCGCAATTAATTCACCCGTAGCATCCCATTGACCAGTTAAAAATTGTTTGCGGTGGCCTTCACCCATTTGCGCATTCCAAGCTAAGGCACCAGCGCGAACTTTTAATTGGTCCACATCGACAGTCACTTGAACGGAAGGGTCTTTTTCGATGGCGCTTTGAATGGCTTCACTGTCCGCTACCGACACGCGCAAAGCTGGCATACCCATGGCGACGCAATTGCCAAAAAAGATTTCACTAAAACTAACACCAACAATGGCTTTAATTCCCCATTTGGCGATCGCCTGTGGCGCATGTTCACGCGATGAACCACAACCGAAATTACTGTTTACGACCAACACAGATGCGCCAGCAAAACGTTTATCGTCAAACGAATGTGTTTTGCCTTGGGCCGTTAATTGTTTGCGGTCATCGGCAAAGGCGTGTTCGCCTAAACCATCAAACGTCACACAACGCAAGAAGCGGGCGGGAATAATGCGATCCGTGTCGATGTCATTACCGCGAACAGGAATGGCGCGACCGGAGATAGTACGAATTTCATTCATAAAAGTGTGCTTTGTAAAATATGGTGGGGATTCAAATTACTCTTAGTTATTTAAGAAAGCGACGCACGTCGCTCACTTTGCCTTCTAACGCAGCAACCGCGACCATCGCTGGCGACATCAATAAGGTACGTCCTGCAGGCGAACCCTGACGACCCTTAAAGTTACGGTTCGATGATGACGCGCTGACTTGGCGGCCTTTTAATTTATCCGGATTCATGGCCAGACACATGGAACAACCAGCATTACGCCATTCAAATCCATGTTTAGTAAATATTTTATCTAATCCTTCGGCTTCAGCGATGACTTTGACCGCTTCGCTACCAGGGACGATAAACGCTTTTACCGATGCGGGCACCTTGCCACCATGCGCGGTAATAACGCGCGCGGTTTCTCGCAAATCGCTGATGCGACCATTGGTGCAACTACCAATAAAGGCAACATCAATTGGCGTTCCAGCAATCGGCTTACCCGCCTGCATGTCCATATATTGATAGGCTTCATCAATTAAAGCCCATTCGTCTTTGGCAAAGGATTCTTTTGCTGGAATATTTTCACCTACGCCCACGCCGTGATCAGGGGAAATTCCCCAGGTCACAGTCGGTTCAATATCGGCAGCGTTATATTTTTTCACATCGTCAAATTCAGCATCAGCATCCGAGGCGATACTCTTCCACCATTTAACGGCTTTATCCCAAGCAGCGCCGGTTGGCGCGTGTTCGCGGCCCTTTAAGTAGGCAAAGGTGGTTTCATCCGGATTCATGGCCAGACACATGGAAC
>SYDV01000163.1 GCA_005801395.1 Planctomycetia bacterium
ACCTAACTTAGTTTGTTCAACTTGGTCTACTCAAGGAAAAATCAAACATCTTGCCCAAAGAGAAGGCGTCCGGTCTACTTCACTCATGTCCAAGGAAGAGCGTCCCTTATCTGTCGCGCAATTGACGCGTCGTATCACTTCGACGCTGGAAGATTTTGGTCCGTTGTTGGTACAGGGTGATTTGTCGCAGTTACGCATTGCGCCAAGCGGACATTTATATGCGACACTCAAAGACGACGATGCAGTGATTAGCTTGGTGATGTGGCGCTCGTCGGTTATTCGACAAAGTGAGAAACCAAAGGAAGGCGATCAAGTAATCGTCAAAGGTTCACTGTCGGTGTATGGGCCGCGTGGGCAATATCAGTTAACGGCCACGCGTATAAGTCCGGTTGGGCTGGGTGATTTAGCGCAACGCTTTGCCGCGCTGAAAACCAAGTTGACAGAAGAGGGATTATTCGACGAGGAGCGTAAAAAATTACTGCCATTATTACCGCGTGCGGTGGGTATTGCGACCGCGACCGGCAGTGCGGCGCTGGCGGATATGCTGCATTCA
The DNA here is from genome assembly GCA_005801395.1 of Planctomycetia bacterium. Next base: position 554 of record SYDV01000163.1, read on the forward strand.
CTTAAGGAACGTTTCCCTTCGATGCCGATTGTACACGCGCCTTGTGTCGTGCAGGGAACGCAAGCGGTAGCAGCGATTGTTGCGGCGCTGCAAGCTTTAGACGCACATCCAGAGGTCGAGGTCATTATTGTTGGTCGTGGCGGCGGCAGTATTGAAGATCTGTGGGCTTTCAATGAAGAAGCTGTGGTACGTGCTATTTTTGCCTGTCGCAAACCAGTGGTGAGCGCGGTTGGCCATGAAACAGATACGACATTAGCGGATTTCGTCGCTGACGTACGGGCTAAAACTCCAACAGCGGCTGGTGAATTAGTGGTGCCAGTAGAAGCCGAATTGCATGCCACATTGGATGAATATCACTTACGATTAGATCGTGCGATCGATGGTTTGGTCGAAGAAGCGAAAGAACGCTTGCGGGCACTTGAGAGTCATCGTGCCTTATCAACACCGAAACATCAGGTGGCGATGCGGTTGCAGCGCTTAGATGAATTACAGTTACGATTAGACGACTCTGCCAATGCACTAGTCGCAAATCGAGTGAGCAATTTAGCATTAATGACGGTGCGTTTACGTCATGTCGGTCCAGAACGTCGTATCGTTATGGCGAACGACTCGTTGCGTCAGCACCAACGTGCACTTGACCGTGCCATTAATCATCGTCTGCAAGCTGGCCATGAGAGATTAATCAGCACGGTTGCGCGTCTTGATGCGCTGTCACCGCTCGCCGTAATTTCCCGAGGTTATAGCGTGGTGCGCACCGCTGATGGCGCGTTAGTCCGTCGCACCGACCAAGCTCCCACTGGCACCACTATTGAAGCGCGAATGCCGGATGGTTGGCTCACCGCCACGGTTATCGGCAAACGTCCGCAGCGTTTAGGTGAACCTGAAGGGGATTACAAGGTTTAAACAAATATGAGCAAAAATAAAAAACCATTAATGAATTATCGCCGTTTCGGTAAAACCAACCGTGAATTAAGTGTCATTACGCTCGGTGGCATGCGTTACAAGCACGGCTGGGATCAGCCTGCTGATCAAGTCCCAAAAGATATGCGCGAACAATGCGCTAAAATGGTAACATCGGCATTAGATGCGGGTATTAATCATATTGAAACAGCGCATGGTTACGGAAAAAGTGAAAATTGTTACGGCTTAGTTTTGAACGATGATCTGCGTATTCCGCGTGATCGCTATCATTTGATGACCAAAGGTGCGCCGCAAACGGCGAGCGAAACACGCAAATTAGTTGATTCACAATTACGCGCACTCAAAACGGATCACATTGATCTGTACGGCTGGCACGGCATCAATAATGCGGCGATTAGTAAAGTCGCTCTGGCGAAGGGCGGACCAGTCGAAGAATTATTGAAAATGCGTGACGAAGGCATCATTGGCGCCGTTGGCTTTAGTACGCATGGCCCATTAGAGGTCATCTTACAAGCGATCGCGAGCGATCTCTTCAGCTTTGTGAATTTGCACTATTATTATTTCTTTCAGAGAAATGCTGGTGCCGTGGCCTTGGCAGCGGCCAAAGATATGGGTGTATTTATTATTTCACCAAATGACAAAGGCGGACAATTATTTAATCCATCACCATTGTTACGTCAGCTCACCGCACCGCTGACGCCAATTCAATGGAATGCGCGTTGGTGTTTGCGAAGCCCGCACGTGCAGACCTTGTCATTTGGTTTAACTGAATCTGCGCACGTTGAAGAAATGCGAGGTGTATTTCCAGCCACTGTTCCGCTCTCGGCTCAAGATCTAAATATTACTGCCCGGATGGATGCCCGGGCTGCAACGGATGCCACTAGCGCCTACGAAGGTTGGGAATTATTAGGTGATCCCAGCGGTATAAATATTCCAGAAGTTTTACGCTATCTACGTATGGCTAAATGTTGGGATATGGAGCAATTTGGACATTATCGTTACAATATGTTTGAAGCGAAAGGCCATTGGTTTCCAGGTATTTTTGCCACTGAAGAAGCCATTGCTCAATTAGATCGCAGTAAATGGCCGCCTGGGGTTGATGTTGCTGCGTTACTGCGTGAAGCGCATGCTCGGTTTAAGAAATAGTCGGATAAAATAGTGCGTTTTGGGCGGATTGGATAACCCTCCTGGTATGGCGAGAACCAAATAACGTCCTATTTTTCTTGGGCTGTGCTCTTCGGTCCGACGAAGCCCGTCTCAA
>SYDV01000164.1 GCA_005801395.1 Planctomycetia bacterium
AGTGGTACCAGTTATGTATTTATTATTAGAGCGTTTGAAGGGCAACCGCGAACCAATGCAGGAGTCCATATGAGAATCGTACTAGTACTGATGAGTTTACTGGCCCTTTTACCGGCAGAAGAGCAACGTGCTTCGTTACCAATAGCGACTCCGTTGACGGCAGAAATCGTGGCTACGATGGCACGAACGGTTGCGCCTGAAGTCGCTGCTGCACGAATCGGACAGGCGATAGCGGCAGCAAATTCGCGTTTGGCGTACGCATTTGCCTATCCTCACTTTCTTGGATCGGCTTCCTACACACGCGCGAGTCTTGATTATCAAGAAATCCCGGGCTTTGGAAATGTGGCATTTAATCGAGAAGATGAATACCGCACAGGAATAGCGGTAGAGCAATACCTTTATTCATACGGACGCTTAGGTGCGGCCAGCGATGCGGACAATCAGCTAACTCGCCTAGCTAAACACGAAGTCGTTTTAACACAACGTGACATGGCCTTTATGGCGCGCATTACGTTTGAAAGTGCACGTTTAGCTCGTGCGCGACAATTAATTGCGGCGGATCGCGTTTTGCAGCGCACGGGTGAGCGCGATGACGCACATGCATTAGCTAAAGCAGGTCGAGCTAATATCAGCGAGGCGAATCTGGCGGATATTATTTTGGCCCAGGCCGAAGATGAAAATGCCGCCGCCAATAACGAATGGGAAAGAATCTTGATTAAATTAGCCGCGCTCATTGGAGTAGAACGCGCTGGCATGCCAGCGATTACAGCAGAACCCATCGACCGTCCGGATTTAACAGATTTATTAAATAACGCCGCTCAGAAGATACAAACGAGTGGTGAGCCAGTTAGCCTAGAATTACAACAACAATACGAAGATGCGGTCGGTCGCCTGGAACGATCAACAGCTCGTCCGCAATTAAATGCACGAGCCTCTTATGGAGCAGACGGCGAAACATATGATAATTTGGATGATAGTTGGACTGCGAGCCTAGCGTTAACATGGCGATTATACGACGGCGGAAACACGTTGGCGGTGAGTGAACGAGCGGCACAACGTAGCCGCCAATTGCGTTTTCAACGAGAGGCGTCGATTCGTGATCGGCTTATACAATTAAACCAAGCACGTAGTGAAAGCAGCAGTCTCAATGAGCGAATCACGTTGGCGGATCAGGTTATGAATTTGGCAAAGGCCAATTACGAAGATACTCGCGCTCAATTTCGCGCAGGGCGATTAACGTTGGTACAGGTCGGCGATAGCAGTTTTCGCCTAACCGAAGCCCGCTATCGCTTATTAACGCTCCGTTACCAAGAAGCGGTTTTAGGGCATGAACTTGAACGATTGGCGGAATGATTTTACTGGTTCGATGTCCGATGTCCGAGGTCCGAGGTCCTGCGTGTTCGTGCGATATTTTATCGACGAATAATCGTTGTGCGGCTACAAAAATGCTGGGGCCAATATTGGCAACAGCGTTTCTATAGTCGCACGGCAGGTGTCGACGCACCTTGGTGTTTATGATCACGCAAGACCTCGGACATCGGACGTCGGACCAGTCAAAAGATAAACATCCGCCTTGCACCTGCCTAAATCCGCAGATTCTTGCAGCAATCATGCATTACCTCACCCGCCGCTTTTCATTCAGTGCTAGTCATCGCCTGCACAGCACCACCATGGATGCAGCAGCGAACACCTGCGCCTATGGTCTGTGTGAGAATATTCATGGCCACAATTATCGGTTAGAAGTCACGGTTAAAGGCGTGGTCGATCCGAAGACGGGATTTTTCTGCAACGTCATGGATCTCGCTGCCATCGTGAAACGCTTAGTCGCTGATCCATGCGAACACCAATACCTCAATGATTTACCCATGTTTCAAGGCTGCGTCACCACCATGGAAAATATTGCTGGTCGCATCTGGGCCACTATTGAAGGTGAATTGACGGCTAAAGGGATGACTTTGGTTGAGGTGTTGGTCGGCGAAACGGACGAAAATTGGGTGCGCTTGCGCGGCAATGAATAACGCTCGGGGACTTGTTAACTCGATAACCGTTATTCAGCGATTTTAAGTAAACGATCCAGATTCGTTGCGCGTAATAAGCGGCGATTGGTGTCATTGATGCCTACCAATTCCAATGTTTTGCCACGTTTTTGTAAGCTCACATGGATTGATACTAAATTAGCTAAACCTGGGCTATGCAATGAGGTGACCATCGTCAGATCAAGGATGACGTGTTTATCAGTTTCGATTAAGCGATCTAAGATGATGCGGGAAAAATTAAACTCGCGAAAAATGGGGTCATCCGTAACTTTTATGCGGCAGGTAGATTCAGAACGTTCGAGTTGCACGCGGGTATCCTTAATTACATCATCAGCACTTAACCGAGTTAGCGCCATCTTGATGTCGAGGCACGCTAACGACACTTGTTCGTTTGCCCAGCCTGTGCTTGTGGCATCGGTTAGCGCAGTGTTTACAAACCAACATGGTCGCGGCTTACGCTCTAACTGATGATGAACTGCAGGCGATTTGTCGCGTGGACACCTTCCGTGCCCAGGGGCCAGGAGGCCAACATACGAATCGTACGGACAGTGCCGTGCGAATAACCCATGTCGCAAGTGGTGAGGTGGCACAATGCCAGGATCATCGTGAACGTGCGCGTAATCTAAAATCAGCTCTCCAACGTTTACGCTTACGATTGGCGTTGACGCAGCGCGGCGTTTCACAAATAGTTTGGTTACAGCCGTATCATCGAGGAACACGATTACATTTAGGTGCCAACGCCGCAGGTTATCCCTTGGTCGTCGCCGTGGTGATGGACACGTTGGAACTAGCTCAGGGATCATTACGCGACGCCGCAGAAACCCTGGGAGTTTCATCGAGTCAAATGACGAAATTGCTGACCGATGATAAAGAAGTCCACGCTGCGGCCAATAGCCTACGAACACGGTTTGGACTCGGAGTCATCCATGCCTGAATGGCGTTATATTATTGCCGTCGGCTCGAATTTGGGCGACCGGCAAGCAGCGATTTCACGCGCGGCGGAATTATTAAATGCCAGTGGGATCGGACGCATTGAGGCTCAATCAACGCTTATTGAAACCACCGCGGTAGGTGGCCCACCAGGGCAGGGGGATTTTCTCAACGGCGCGTGGATCGTGGCAAGTGATTTTGGTCCACATCAACTATTAATGGAATTACAACGCATTGAATGCGCCTGTGGTCGCGTACGAACTGTGCCTTGGGGACCACGCACCATCGATTTGGACTTAATAATGCGCGATGATGGTGTTGCAGTGGTATCGCCGATACTGACTTTGCCGCATCCGCGTTTTTGTGAACGTCCATTTGTATTGAAACCGTTGCTTGAGATCGCAACGCATTGGCCGATGATTCAGCGATTTAATTTTCCTCTTCTTTCGCTTTATCTTTTGTTTTTCCTTTTCCCCCTTTGCGTTGAGCAGCTATAGCCGCTTCGGCCCATTCAGGACGAGCATTGGCGTATTGAGCAAGTCCCGCCTGTAAGGTCGCCAGTTCAGCGCGGCGATTCTCCGGTAATTGTTCTGCCGTTAACGGGGATTTTTCATCGAGATCCGTGAGTAAATCGAAGATCCGACCATCACGTTTTAACTTCAATGTTGGTCCGCGAACAAATTCATCAACCTTATCCATTCTGGGAGCATACCAACAATAAGTCCATTCACGCTTCACGTATGGTTTGCCAATTAAGGCGGGCCATTGGCTAACGCCGTCTAATTGCCAGGCGGGACGCTTCAAACCTGTCGCATCTAAAACGGTGGGGATAATGTCAGTTGTGTCGACTAAATCATGAGAAACACCAACGCGAACGGTGCCTGGTTGATTAATAATGAAGGGAATGTGCATGCCACGTTCAATGGTTTTTCCTTTGGCACCTTGGTAGGGTTTGCCCTTAAATTGTGAGGTAATGCTGGTTCCGGTGCCATTGTCGCCAAGAAAGACAATCATGGTATTGTTGCGTAACCCATTGGTCTCCAGTGTACGCACGACATTTCCTACCATTTTATCCATATAGGCCACCATGTCGGTGAAATACTTATTGTGTTTGACGCGAACTGCGCTGCCTTCTGGACCAAGCGCTTCTTTTTTAT
>SYDV01000165.1 GCA_005801395.1 Planctomycetia bacterium
GCGCCGGCACTTAATTCCAATGCATCAGGTGCTAACATCCCAGCTGATAATCCCGCTCGCAGCACCGAACACGTATTTGCCGCCAACAATGGCCACACCACCGCACCAATACCCCAACCCAAAGCCCAACGTGCTTTGGTGGCAGAACCCGTCGTTCGCCAACCAATCATCAGTAAAAGCAATAAACTCCAAAATATCAATAACCCATATAAGGACCACCAAGCTGACCAACCAAACATAAATACCAATAGAAATGCTGCCGCAATCAAAGTCATATGAATTAAAAATGTCGGATAAATTAATCGGCCAATGATCATAGTTCGTAAACTAATCGCATGTCGATAATGCAGTGCGATATCCGCACATAATTCCGGTAAATGTCCGCTATTCTCACCGGCCCGAACCAAGGCAATATCAATAGCACGGCAGCCTGACGCAGTCATCATCGCGCTCAATGACTGTCCACGCCCCAGCTCGGTCGACCATTTTCCTGCTTGTTCAGCATACCACCCACCTGCTGTCTGTCCCGCTTGGCGAACCGCATCGGCAATTGGTAAACCCGCCATCAACATGAGGCGCAACTGTTCATGAAATAACGCAGTGCTTGACCACTTCATGGAGCACCTCTTTTCTTATCGCCTGACGCTAACGGCTGTTCTTCAACGACCTGCGCTACCAAGTCAGCATTCATAGCAGATTCAGCCGCTGGACCACGATCACCAAAAGCAAAAAAATGGAATTGGGCCAACATGCCCCACAACAATTGAACATCATAATCAGTTAGGTCGTTACGATTAAACATCCGTTGTAATTGCGGGGCAAAACGATCGCGATCGATTTTCTTAAAATACTGAAAACGATCTAAGGTCGACAGCCAAAATTGAAATAATTTATCCACATGCTCTCGACTAGCGGTTATCTCAACTGTGGGAGTGGCCGGTTTAACCGTTGTGGCTAACCCATACAAGGTAATTGAGACCGCCTGCGATAAATTATAGCTATAATTATGTCCAAATGTTTCTAAATGCAGCAACCCTTGGCATTGAATCATTTCGGCATCATTCAGGCCGTGTGCCTCATTGCCGAACACCAAGGCAATACGCGTGCCATGACGGCGCGCTCTGAAAGCAGGAATATCGGCAATGGTCACACTTTCGCCCACATCGCCTCGACGCGGACGCGCACTAGTGCCAATCGCATGTGAACAGCCATGTAATGCCGACACCAAATCTGGATACACTGGGGCGTCTAACATCAGATCCCGCGAATGCGTCGCGAACATGCGCGATTCGCCACAATTAATCTCACACTCTGGAGCCACCAAACGCAGGTCTTCAACACCTAAATTGCCACAAATGCGCGCAATCATGCCCAGGTTCACTGGCCCCTGCGTACGCACCAAGATCACACAATAATCAGCTAATGGTCTGGTCATGATGAAAGCCTCACGCAGCGGCTGGGATGGCAAGAGCTGGCACCTTGCCGGCTCTTGCCATCCCCAGGCAACTAACCACCGTTCGCGCCATGAACGATGACAAAATTATTCAGTTTCCTGGGGCCAACAAAACAGCCAGCAAAACGACTAAGGCCGCACCGCCAGCGCAAGCTGAAAGCACCACGATTATGCCACCCGGTCTTGAAGGACTGAATGAAGACCAACGCAAAGCGTTGCAAGTCGTGTTAAGCGGAATGACGTTTGTCTTAGTTGGCATTAAACCAACGGACCGCGGCGCTGATTTCTTCACTTCCGTGCATGGAGAGCCGTCAGATTTGCGCAATGCGTGTGATCACTTGCCAGGAGTGATTGAACGTGCATTTGACCGCAAAGGAATCTAACGTCAGATGTTGGTAAAAATACTCACGGCCGCCCTTTGCGTTACCATTGCGCTTTTCGCACTGATCAGTTGCGGCCCAACCATAAACGAACCAGTTAACACGACCCCAATACCGATTTCATGGACAGGCATTACGACCAGCGGCAACCCGCATGCTCGCCATGAAGCCGCATTCATCGCCGTTAATGACAAGTGTTATTTGCTTGGTGGACGTCGTATTCAACCGGTCGATATTTATGACCCGGCTAGCAAAACTTGGACGGTCGGCGCACCACCGCCCATGGAAATTCATCATTTCCAACCGGTCGTGTGGGAAGGACGTATTTGGTTACCTGGTGCCATGACGGGTAAATATCCAAAAGAAACCGCACTTGATCATATTCCCATTTATGACCCGAAATCGGATACGTGGAGCAAAGGGCCAACGGTACCACCAGAACGTCGCCGAGGTGGTGCGGGCGCCGTCATTCATAATAACACGCTGTATACCGTCTGCGGTATCGTGAATGGCCACTGGGATGGAAATGTCGCATGGTTGGATGCGCTTGATTTGACTATCGGAACCTGGAGCAAACTAAGCGATGCCCCACGGGTACGCGACCATTTTCAGGCGGTGGTGGTGGACAATAAAATTTATGCCGTAGGTGGCCGAAAAACCTCTGGTGTAACCAAAGAAGTATTCAATCTGACAATTCCTGAAGTGGATGTGTACTCCATATCCACTGGCACCTGGACAACCTTGCCGATGGACAGTCATTTGCCGACACCACGCGCTGGAAGTATGAGTTTTGCCCTTGGAGATGCCGTGCTGGTCATCGGCGGTGAAAGCACCACACAAAAAGAAGCGCACAATCAAGTACAAGCGCTCAATATTCACAACGGCCAATGGGCCACTTGGCCATCATTACAACAGGGTCGTCATGGTATCGGCATCGCACGCCTCAATGACGTTTTATTTATCGCCGCCGGCAGTGGTGGTCGTGGCGGTGGCCCGGAACTCAATACCACCGAAGCGGCGGTGGTGGTAAAGCCATAATGTAACAAGAGCCTTTGCGACATCGCCGACCTATGAACTTTGTCCAATGTCCAAGGTAATTCTTACGGCTTAATCAATCATGTGAGCGATTAAAATGAGTAACGATTATTCCCCGCTTAATTTGGGAAAAGATTACCGCAATAAACTCAACGCTCCGCGTAAGAGTGTTTCTCCATTCAATCCAGGCCGAACGGTTTTTGCTAAGGCATCAGCAGCATCTTTGGCTGAAAAGCCTAACACCACGAGCGCGCGATGCGCCTCGTCCATGGCTGCCGAACCCGTCTTTGGACTGGCGGCGTCGGTCAAGGTTAATGGCGCTGGAATGCGTTCCACTTTATCGGCCAATTCTAACGCAATGCGGTCAGCCGTTTTTGGCCCAACCCCTTTAATTTTTCGCAGTCGCGCCACATCGCGGGCCATCAGCACGCTACGCAATTCACCAACACCAAGGTCGGACAATACCTGCATCGCCAACGTTGGACCCACTTGCTGTACCGAGGTTAACAAATCAAAAGCTCCGCGTTCGGCTGGGTCAGAAAAACCAAATAGAATTAAATCGTCCTCGCGCACCACTAATCGGATATAGACTAACACTGTGCTGCCATCCAACGGAATACGTGATCGCGTCTGTTCGCTAATACGCAGCGAATAACCCACCCCGCCTACCTCTAAGCTTAAACGCCCACTGGTATCAAGATTCGCCACCGTACCGCGTAAGAAATCGTACATGTCTGGGATCCTGCTGTCCTTATCACGCTTTTGAAGAAGCGAATTTTGCCCCCCTCGTCGTGTTACAAATGCGCGCTAGCCTGCTAGCTATGCGCTGGATCCTATTATTCGTCTGTTGCCTCGGTTGCGGTCCGCTCTTTGCCGCACAATTGCAATTTACCGCTGAAACCATTGATCTCACCCCCACCCCAGGGGCAAAATCGGTGTCAGCACGATTTGCCTTTCACAATACGGGAAGCACCACGCTCACCATCACCGACATCGATGCCTCCTGCGGTTGCACCACCACGACGCTTGAAAAAAAATCCTACGAACCAAATGAGCGCGGAGAAATAGCAGTCGAATTTGACCTCACCGGCCTGGGCGGATTACAGGATAAAACCATTCAAGTCTATTATGACCAGGGAGCGATGATTATGCTGCGCCTGCGTGCCCAATTATCCGAAGCACCCACCGTCAGCCCCACCTTCCTCTATTGGACCGTTGGCGGTCCCAATAACGAACAAGTTGCCACATTTACCTTCCCCACGGGAGTTAATGAAAGTCCCATTGAAATCGTTGCTTCTTCGACTGCCATAACCGGTAAATTATACCATCGCGACGACGGCACCTGGGTGATCGCGGTAAATCCTACTTCAACCAGCGAAGCAACCAACGTCATGTTCACCATTCGCACCGACCTTGGCCGCACCATGCGGGTGTTTGCCAGCGTGCGGAAATAATGCTGACCACAGGTCGGTGAACCGCGACTATGACCATGAAAATACAGGCTTTATCGACGATTAAAGGAACGGATAAAACGGTCGCCGTGGCTACAATTTCACAAATATTATACGTACATGCCGTTCTCTTATTTATTAGCCTAATTTTTCTACCCACGCTCCACGCGCTCGATAACGCGACTTATGATCTGCCTCGCCTCGTCCGTCATGCGGAAATCATCGTCATAGGGCGGGTCGTGCAGCTAACCGAAATCAGCGCACCTGATAAGGACGTTAATAACGCTCATGCGGTTATCGCCACCATTGCGGTTAAGCAGACATTCCAAGGAGTTCCTACCCAACAACTGCAAATGATCGTTCGCCCTCAGGACGAAACGGTGGTGCTTGTTGGTCATGAATTTCTATTTTTTCTTAAATCATTCGATTCTTCAAGGTTACTTTCTTTTGATCCGTGGTTGGGCGGTCGTAACTTGGTTGCGTCCTTTGGTCAATTTCACTTTCCTCATCCGATTATCCCAGTGGATCAGGATCGCATAGAAATAACCGATGAACTCAAGGGTTCTTACTTTGCTAATGTCATAAATTCATATGCTACAATAGACACGCTGAAAGATATCTTTACTTTAATTCGTGGCCCATTGATGACCGTAACGGCACCTAAAGCACCAATACCCTGGGATAAAGCATGGTCCATAAACCTGCGATTCAACAATCCGAGTAGTTTTCCCATTCCTTTACTGACAAGCGCCGTATCTGATGTGCCGATTAATGGGTTTATCGTTTTTACTGACCAACACGGATTTCGAATCGGTAGTAATGGCTGCTCCATCAGATTGACTGATGACGAACAACAACCAACGGTGACAATTCCTGCTGAAGAACACTTAAATGGATCGGTTACCGTGCATGAACCCATTGATTATCTCATTAGTGACCCGAATGCCATTCGTCATATGTATGTTATATATCTACCACTTGCTGCAAC
>SYDV01000166.1 GCA_005801395.1 Planctomycetia bacterium
GCGAGCGTCGCGGTCGCCGCGAGCACCACCATCGCCACACCAAATGAATCCGAGGTCCAGCAAGATCACATTGAAAACGAACTGCAAAAAATTCCCGAGACTGACCGTCTAATTCTATGGCTTCGATTTGCCGAAGATCTTACGTTTCGCGATATTGCTCAACGTTTAGCGCTACCACAAAAAACGATCGAAAGCCGCGCCCTACGGACGGTGGAGAAAATTCGTGCTCGTTTATCACAACGACGATGGTTTTCTCTGTTGGGCACCGCCTACATCATGCCATTATTACCTGGCACTATTTTCACCGCGCGCCCGCCATTAGCAGAACGGATTTGCTCAACGCTGAGATCCCAACGCGGGACTTCGAAGCAGGCCGTTATCGCGGATGCTGCGAGTGCTACCAATGCCGCGAATACGCCCTGGTGGGAACCATTAACGAGTTGGACATTCATTGGTTCTACTGTTGTTGCCGCTGCTATTATTGCCGGTATCACAGCTTTCCGCACGGTGCCTACCACCCCCCTGCCTACGACGAGCGTCCCTGTCGAAGTTACCACATCACGACCGGTCATTATGCATCAGGGTTCGTTTAATCTCTTTTCAGGTGTGGCCATCAATGACCATAATCCCGCCACCAACGAACAATCCGCTTATCATATTGCGATCTCCATGCGGGTCATTGCCTGTAATCCCAGTATGTGGGATCTACAGGGGTTGCCATCTCACTTTGAGAACTCAGCACTATTAACTCCACTGCAATTAACTCGGATTAACGCCATGTTGGAAGACGGGCACGGCGAGACGTTAATGGCGCCGAACTTATTAACCAAACCTGATCAAAGTGGTTCCATCTTCGTTGGAGAGCAATATTCCTACATTTGCGATTATAACTTCTTCGACAATAAATTAGATCCAGAGATCGCCATTTTGTCTAGTGGCATTCAGATTATCTGTCGTTGTGGTGTGGCCGGGAACGATGTGCTCGTGTCATTGTGCGACTATCGACAAGTGACACCACTCTCATTTGTGGCGAGTTCTTTTTCTTATCCTAGTGTCTATAATCATTCTAGCGCTGAAAAAACCGTTGCCTTGCAATACCCAATCAAGGAACCGGAAGTCGGCCTACGTCGCTCTGAGCTCGCGCACCCAATCATCATTCCTCAAGACCGTACGCTCATGATGGTTGTCTCTGCTTCCGAATCGCATCGCGGAAATGCCAATTTCGCCAGACAACTTGGGCAGCCGATCACACAAGCCACATCAACGGTGTTAAAACAATTGCCCGTCATTGAGCCGTTACAAATCGTTTTGCTCAGCGCCAAATTAGTACCCGTTGCCGTGGAGGATGATGCTGAAGATCTCCCTCCGCCTGTTGGCATCGCTATTCGGTGATACGCTGATCAGCGTTTTTCATTCTTCCATATGCGCGGAAATGATTCGCGTATCCCGATACATACCAACATGTTGCGCGGCATTGACGACAGCAGCACAATCGTGAGGTAAACTAACACGCAACCTAAATCAAACCTCACTCTTGCCTATCCATTATGGAGAATCCCATGGCAAATGCCCCTGCTTTATTGTCCACTGAACGCGCAGAGCGCATTGCCGCCTTGGCCAAAGCAGGCGTAGATTTGAAACAAGGGCGCGTGACAACCACATCGAATCCGCTGTGGAAAGCATTAAAAGCCGTGGGCAGCGAATTATGGTTGGATACCGGCGATTTGGACGCCGCCACTCCGCTGTACAGCAGTGAGTTCACCGCACTGACCACCAATAATACGCTGCTGAATAAAGAAGTACAAAAAGGCATTTACGACGCGCTCATCACCAACGTGTCGAAAGAACTCAAAGACCTCGACCAGCAAACCAAAGTCATTGAGATCGCCTTCATTTTAAATGCGCATCATGGCTTGCGTTTAGTGCAAAAGTTTGGTGGCAAGGTATCGGTTGAATTACACACCGATTTAGCCAACGATGCCGAAAGGTCGCTGCACTATGCACGTCGCTATTACGCCATCTGTCCAACCAACTTCATCGTCAAATTGCCGCTGACTCCCGCCGGATTAATAGCCACGCGCCAATTAGCCGCTGAAGGCATTCCGGTTAACTTCACCTTGGGTTTTAGCGCACGGCACAATCATTTGTCCGCCGCATTCGCCAAACCAGCTTATGTGAATGTCTTTTTAGGCCGTTTAAATGCCTACGTATCCGATAATAAATTAGGCGACGGTAAAATGGTGGGTGAAAAAGCCATGCTCGCAAGCCAACGCACCGTCACTGCCGTAAGTCATGGTAAAACCAAGCATATCGCCGCCAGTTTGCGCGGCGCCAGCCAAGTCGCTGATTTAGCCGGCATTGATGTTTACACCATGCCCACGACGGTTGCTGAAGCGTCGGTTAAGGAATTGAAAGCACCATTCACCAACCAGGTCAAAAACGATCCCGCGGTGCAATGGGCGCCCGGAGTCGATGCGAAACAAATTCGCGCCAGTACCATTTGGGACATTGATCCCAAACTAGATGCCGCAGCCAAAGATTTAGATAAAAAGCCACCCAAAGACGCAGCCGATTTAGTGAAGCGTTTAGCCGCCGCCGGTGTGGGCGATCTATTTCCCGCGTTTACCGCCGCTGATATCAGCGCCATCGCAAAAGATGGCAAGATTCCCAAACACGCCACCTGGGCAGCGCGTATTGCGAGCGGTGAATTAGCCATCGACACCATGCTCAACTACGCTGCGCTGTATTCGTTTATTGCGGATCAACAGCAGATGGATGATCGGATTCGGAAGTATTTGTGATGTGGGGGTCCGGAAGTCCGGAAGTCCGGA
>SYDV01000167.1 GCA_005801395.1 Planctomycetia bacterium
GAACCACGGCCACAGGTGCGACGACCTTTCGCAATATCCGCGACAATTAAAATATAACTGGCAAAACCCTTGCGCGTGACCACGCCTAATTCGTAATCTAAACGGACACGCACCGCACGGGAAACGTCACCGCCATAGCGTTGGTGCACACCGAAGCGACAACGTTCGTGCAATTCGCGCACCGCATCCTGTCCCGCCCATGGCGGCATATGCCAGTGTTGCTGTCCATGAGCATCGAGTTCACCTGGAACATAACGACAACGCGCTGCTAATTCATGACTGCGAATAATGGCTTCGTCCGAAACCCGAGCCAACGCCTGTGGTAATTGCGCTAAGGTCGCACTCATCACGCGACCACGGACGGCTTCGATATGGGCGCGGACTTGGCTGCGATCCTGAATTAAATGTAATAATTGCGCTGCTTTTTGACCGCTGTGATCAATGTCGGTCAGTAATGGTACAGCGACACTCGTATAATCATCCGGTCCGGGTGCGCCTGGGACTCGCCAATAAACTTCCGCGCCATGCCAACGCAGTCGTTCGCCCCACGCGGCGTCTTGCACCAAAGCGATGACGCCATCCCACGCGGGACAGGTTTCGCTCAAACCACTTAACCACGCCTGCCATGAAACCGGATCTTCGTGATGCCAAGATAATAAATGACACAGCCGTCGATACGCATGGGCGTCTGGCGCGAGTAATAAAACCGGCGGTGCACCACGACGTTCATCGCTCAGCGGTAATACCGAGCCTACCGCAACGTGTTGTCGACCCCAGGCGGCACAGCATCCAGGTAATCCAGCAAGATCGCCGACGTCCGCTAAAGCAGCCCACGTCGCTGCGGTTGCTTTTTGTTTCGGGATAACGGTGTCATAAGAGACAGGAACTAATAAGGATGTTGGCGTAGCATTCTGCGCCAGTGCCGCAGCACTGGCGCGCGCCGCACGTAACACCGCCGCCCCAGGAGCGGGATGATTGCTACCGCGTTGATCAGGCGGCTGACATTCGGTTTCCGGCGCGCCATTCCACAACGCCGATAACGCCGTCGCCCAACGCTGCGGCGTCACCGTACCATGCAACGCCGAGAACGATGTTTGCACCGCCAACCACGGACAGCGATCACCTAATGCAGCACGCACCGCGAGACCAACGGCGGCATCGTTGTTCTGAATTGAACCGACCAACGACACAGGAGCTGAAGCCATGGCGCGGCTTATGGGTTAATAAAAACCCATTCAAGCAAAGTCTTTTTTTCGCGCATGAGATCGTTGGGCGTTCATTGCTCAAATCTGAGGTCTGCCAAGTAGTTACAGCTTCTGACAAACGCCAACAGCATGCCCAAGGTTGAGCGAGCGACGGGCTAAATTCAGTCACTTAATTGCTGAACAGCGGGGCCGTCCGGTCATTTTTTGGGCGTGTTGCTAAAATGAAGCGCACGCATTTCTTCTGCGCTCAAGACCCGATTAAAAACCGCGACGCCACTCATCAATAATTGTGAACCATGGTCTTTCTCTTCCTTCCCAAGGCCAAGAGCGCGACCGAGCGTAAATGGTGCGCCTTCGCTTAATGTACGCGTCACCGTTTTACCAATGGGTGTCCAAGCACCATCGGTTTGAGACCATAAACTGGCCATTACGACATCGCCAATCCGTGCGACCGAAATTCCTGGGACCGTCGTGGTCGTTGGCGCAGTCACATCCCATACGTGTGGTTTCTGTAATAACGACTGTCTTTTTCGTTGTACATCAATGCGAATTTGGAATGGCGTGGTGACCGGATTGTTGGTGTCGGCGATGCGCTCATAGCGCGCGGCTTCGTTATTGAGATCAAGGTAAATAGCGTGTTCTCCAATTCCCCCAGCCGAACGATGGTAACCATTAAATTTTAGCACAAAGGCGCGTGAGCCATAAATAGGCCACGAAAAAGGCGCTGGATTTATCGCCTCTTTTTCTTTGATGCCTGTGACATCTTGCATGACGGAGTCGGCATAGGTTCGTGCGGTTTGTTCGCCATTAAGCCAGGCGCTCACTTCACCACGCTTGGTGTCATAGGTCATTCCCATACAGACCCAGCGATCATTGGGAAAATCTTGTCCATCAATGGCTTTAAGTCGCGCATATTGCGAGCCTTTAAGCGTTGATTGCGGAAAACTAGCCGCACCGGTTCCTGAGATATGGGAAATAACACCTTTTGAGCCAAATAATCCACCAAATATCGCAATTTGACGCCGACCACCGTACGGATCCCAACCGCCTTCGTCCCAAATTCCCGCGACCAAATGACGCTTACCAATAAATTTAATCCATGATAATAACGTAAAAGATTGCGCTCCCGTAATATCTAAAGGCGTTCCATCAAACGCTGAGCGTGGGACTTCCGCAAAAACGAAGCCTTGATTAAAACGTACCGCTCGACCAAAAGGACCTTCAGCGGTTATATCCAGACGACTATCTGCATCGGTATAGGGCCATTCCTCGGGTTTGTACGCCTTCGCATCACCAATTTGTCGTAGCATCATGGGATAAGGTTTGGTGACGACCTGCGGATCACTTGACGAAATCCACCGTCCTTGTTCCGCATGAATAAAATCCCAGAAAGCAATTAGCCCAGGAGTTTTGACCACCAGGTCACGACGTTCGGCTTCGCTGGCAGAGACAACGATGAAAAAATGCCCGATAAGAATAAGTGCGCCGCTAAGTATTTGACCGAGCATAAGGAATGATCCGCCTAAAAAACGAGGGTGTAACTCGTTGGTTTATTGAGCCATCATCTAAACCATTTCACCGGCTCATGCCGCTACGCGAACGAGTAGTCGCAGATAAAAGTTCGGATCAACCTGCGCACAACATGGTGCAATTAAACCCGTGTTTGCTCACCTAAAGCCGTCGTTTGCCAAGCGGTTATCGGCAACCCAGGCGATCGTCCGAGATCACACAAATCTTGTGGAGCAATCCCGCCATTGAGCCATTGCCCCACACCAAGGTCGTTCAATACCACGGGCATGCGATCATGAATGGGCGCTAGTTCGCTGGTTGGTTCGGTCGTCAGCATGGTGAACCGAATATCGTTCACCTCACGCCGCCAGAGCGCGGCTAAAGCCAATAATGGTGTTGTTGCGGACTGATAAAAATAAGGCAGACCGCGCTGACGGCCAGACTGCGGTACGACTTCCCACCAACCCTGGGTAACAATGACGCATCGTCGATGGGCAAATGCTTCTGCCCACAAAGGTTTACTGATGGCTGTCTCAAATCGCGCATGTAATAAGAACTGTGGTTTATTCGTTGTGTTTATCTGTTCTTGCCAACCCCAACGCATCCACCCTAATCGTCGCTCACCAGTTGCGGTAATGATGGCTGGTGCACGATCCGTGGGGCGGATGCGAGATGTGTTTTTGCTTTTATCATGGGCGACATCAACGGTCATGGTCTGACGCGCCGCAAAGCGAATCGCTACCGCATCAAGGTCCTCAGTACCGGCCAATTGGACGCACATGCGAACCTCGTGTTGATGAATTATTTCATCTCAACGATCAGCAATCAACCGTTTATGTCGGGCAGCCTTAGGCAGACCAGGTAGCGGTTTATTACCGTTGTTCGTAACCTTGCTTGTGACCGCTTGATCTATCGTTCGGGTTTAGGATCTAGGATTAATTAATTAGGAATTCCAAGTGCACGACACCAAGCGCGAACTTTTTTGGCCTGTGAACTGCCAGCGTGATCGCGCTCAAGGCGAGTGGCTGTCCCAGCAATCGTCATCAGATCACGTTGATAATTTTTTGCGGCGGGGTCATCAGCGCGAACCTTGAGTTCAATGAGGCGCTTGGCCGTGGGTTCGACTTGCGTCAACAGGCCCTGGGCGAGGGCAGCCTGCTTTGCTTCAGGGGTGCGAGACCACTCTTTTGCGGTGTTCAATAAATCTTTGCCGGCTTTACTCGGTGACCAGAGTTGTCCGATTTGAGACAGTGATTCGACCGCGCCGAGTGGCCATTCTTTACGCAGTGTTTCGCAGACGGCGAGTTGGGACGCAATTTCCGCCAAACAGGTTTCAAGCACACGCTTGCCAACGGCATCATCTTCTTTGGCCCGCTCAGCGGTTGATAATAAAAAACCAGCAGCTCCGGCGGCGTAAGCTTTTTGATACACGCTGCCAGTTTCGAGGTCGTTGAGCTGCGGCAGAGCAGAGGACTCACGCTGTTTGTCATCGTTACCTGATTTATTTCCTGCGAGGTAGCAGTGAATGCGATCAATACGAAACCCCGTGGAGCGCCCTGAAATGTGGATGCGGTGCATGCCAGGTTGAAGTTCATAAAGGGGTGGCTCTTTATTTCCTTGATGGTCAAGGGTCGATCCCCAATTCCATTCATCCTTCTTGCTGGAAAAACATTTTTTCATGATGCCCCCGTCAACGCCGAGGAAGCAATCATTACTGAGCGTGGAATCGGGGTCGTCATGAAAATTACGGATGGCGATTTGTTAGGTTCCTGGCGTGATAATCAGGATACGGTAAATGACTTCGCTCGCCGAACCTGTGTGATGAAAATATCCACTGCCGAGGAAGCCAGGAATCTTAGTTTCAACCGCCCAGCCATTGGGCCCCGCTCCTTCACACTCGATGGCCACGAGGCCATTCCGTTCAATCCACAGGCGCTCGCTGTCAGCAGTGGCAGCAGCAGCGAGGGTTGAGAGGCAAAGAAGCAAGAAAATCAAGTATTTTAGCATGGAAATGACCTAGAAAAAATGATCGTTGAGAATGGCAACTTGAGCAGTTGTTTCGGTTCCAAGGAACCGATGACGTGAGTCACGCCGATTAGGCGCGGAATCTGTGACCTTGTATAGAGGTGTGTTTGACTATTTTTGTCATTATGAGTTGGGAGTTAGCTAAACGTTAGCCGAGAGCTAACCGAGAGTTAACTAAGAGTTAACTAAGAGTAGCGCGCGTCATCGCTGGCTGCCATCGTCCAAGTCATCCATTAACCTATTTAGGTATTGATTTTTCATGAGCAAAAGAACAGATCAGCTCGCATATTTTTGGTATCCGTTGGTCTTAGTGACGGCGATAATTTTTCACGTCGTTCTTTTAAACACAGGAATAGCACTTCTCTATTGTACGTATCTTCCGCTCATCTTTTCCGCCATGGCGATAACCGCCTTAGAAATTTACTGCCCTTATCGCGAAGAATGGAAGCCGAATCGTCATGATCTGATGAACGATGGTGTATTTATGGTTATCGTCCAAATGATATTGCCTCAATTGTTATCATTTCTCATCGCCATCGTGTTGATTCGGGAAACAGAATTTTCATATTGGCCAAGCGATCTGCCCATCGTGGTGCAGTTAGGTATGATGATTTTGGCGGCTGATTTTCTGCGTTACTGGCTTCATGTCGCAAGTCACAATTTCCTTCCGTTGTGGCAATTGCACGCCGTTCATCATTCTCCCAAAATATTGTATTGGTTTAACGTTGGAAGATTTCATCCTCTTGAGAAAGCGGTTCAATTTCTTTTTGATGCGATGCCATTCATTGTGCTTGGCATAGATGAGCGAGTTTTAGCGTTGTATTTTGTCTGTTACGCGACGAACGGTTTCTTTCAGCATTCTAACGTCCATGTAAAACTGGGGTGGCTAAACTATATCATCAGTGGTCCGGAACTACACCGCTGGCATCATTCCATACATATCCACGAATCGAACCGTAATTATGGCAACAACATTATCCTGTGGGACTTATTGTTTGGGTCCTTTTACTTGCCGAAGAAGAAATCCGTTAGCGATTTAGGTCTGAGAAATAGAAGTTATCCCACTTCATTTTTGCAGCAGATGAAAACGCCGTTCATCATTCGGCTGGAAAGCGCAAATCTGCCGGTCGTTTCTTATAAAGACATTGTTATCAATTGTTTGTTGCGGCTTCGTTTTGAGTATCATTATTTAACCAAGCGCACACGCATGCTGGCGGCGACACGCAGCCCGCGAAAACATCAACTGGTTTTGCTCAACGACCTGATTCGTCGAAATGAGACATCAAAATTTGGCCAAGACTTCCAATTTTCACAGATTGCCACTCATTACGATTATCAGGCACGCTGTCCTATCAATACTTATGAAACATTAAGCAAATACATTGACCTCGCTGTCGTTGCGAATAACGGTCTGACAGTTGAACCGCCGGTATTCTACCAAGTAACGAGCGGCACTTTAGGTAATCCTAAATACCTACCGGTTACAGCTTCTGGACTGAATAATATTACGAGCGAACAGAGTTTAGTGGCGCTGACGCGCTATCTGAATAATCCGGGGACTTTTTCAGGTAAAATGTTTGCGGTCGTGAGTCCTGCCATAGAGGGCTATACCGTATCTGGTTTGCCATATGGGTCTGCCTCCGGATTGCTGTATCAAAATATGCCGGCCATGGCGCGTTCGAAATATGTGGTTCCCTATGATGTTTTTAATATCAGGAATTACGACACCAAATATTTATTGTTGGCATTATTCGCATTGGCGGA
>SYDV01000011.1 GCA_005801395.1 Planctomycetia bacterium
CGCGAGGCTGGCCTCATTGCGCACATGTAATAATGCTGCACCTTGTCCATTGAGTCGCCGCTGATTGATGCCTTCACGAATAAATAATTGTTTCGCTCTAATGCGCGGCGCTAAATCATGCATGCGCGCTTGTTCTTTCGGATCATCATGCAACGCGTGCACCATCAATCCGACTACTTTATCAATTTCCACATTCACATCATCAAGACCAACCAGCATCGTATCTTGACCAATGATAATATAACCGCGACTCCGATTCTCCATTTCCTCTAATAAGCGGCGAAGACGTTCTAATTGACCAATTACCATGCGCGTTTGGTCAACCGATTGGCTGTGTTGGCGATAATCATCAACGTATCGCCAAGTGGTTACGCTAATAAATCCCAACACCGCGAGCGCGAGTAAAAAAGCAAAACCAGCTGTACGTTGTGAATTCATCAGCAAGTGACCCTTAATCGAAGCTCCGAAAGACCATTGATAAAAAACCACCCGTATCGCTCGATGTTACAAGAGGACGAAAGAACATCTCCGCATATACCCTATAAAGCCGCTTACGACAACGGTATCTCGCTAGCGATGCTGATGTTACGTCTTCAGCGATGGTTACGGTGATGACGTCAGCAATGCCGCAGGCCCTGTTGCGGTAACGCTACATACATCCAACGACGGCCCCATTGCCATGCTTGCCCGTGCGTTTGAAAGCGCAGGTCAAAATGAACGATTTTTTTCGCACCACTTTGGCGCATCGCCCCACCCGTATCGTCCACCATCGCCAAACCATACCCAGGAACATCGACCATCGTTCGGTATGGCACTAATTTTGGCTCTACTGCAATACCAAACGGAAATTTTTCCACGCTCCGATTAATCGCTGTTCGACCATCGCTAAATATACCGCAACAAATTGCACAAGGACAATATCCCGTGGTTAACACTTCCACCCAGGCCATGCCAACAGGTGCCTCAACGACCGGTTTCGGCAAGCGTTTTTCACTCACTAATACCACGCGATAAATACGCAGGGCACCATAACTAGCAATCACACCAATCGCCACGCCCGCTAAGATTAAGCGGCAACCTGCAAACCAACTACGCCGATCAAATAACGCAGCAAACCACCAAAGCGTCAGGCGTTTCGCACCACGAATCCACGGTCGCCAAGCAGCAGCTGTCATGCCTGCGGATGGTGGGATGGTCACTTCGGAATCTAGTGGGGAACACTTGGCTCAACAGCAAATATTAACTCAAGGGAATCTGAATAACCATCCCAACAACCGACCAACGGCCCCCCGAATCCACATGACGACCGGAAATTGCTTAGTATCTTCTTCGTCATGGAAGCCTTCCTAACCGCTATACTGTCTTTCCCAACGGTGTTCTTTACCAGTTTAGTTGGACTATCTCTGTTCTATTGGCTAACCGTGATTGTCGGAGCACTGGATATTGATTTTCTGAGTCCAGATGGAAGTCACGACATCGGCGGTGATCACGGCGCAGATCATGGCATTGGTCACGCTGCAGGCGCTGTTGACTCCTTTAATCTCGCTTCCTTTATCTCACTCGGAAAAGTCCCTGTCACAATTATTTTTTCTGCTTTCGCCTTCATTGGTTGGCAACTCAGTATGTGTGGTGAAATGTTACTGCGACCGACGCTTGGCGGATTTACTGGTGATTTTATCTATGGACTGGGGATGAGCATCGTAGTTTTTGTGCTGTCGTTTATTTTCACTGGCTTTTCGGTGAGGCCGCTACGCGGAATATTCAACATCGTGAGCGAACATGCGGGGATCACCTTAGTTGGTCGCATGGTACGAATTACGTCACGTGCCGTGAATACGACGTTTGGTACCGCAACTTGCGATAACGCGGGCGGAGGAATATTAATGCGCGTTATTTGTCGTGATGGTGTTATTTTAAAACGAGATGACGTAGCCGTTGTTGTAAGCTACGACGAAGCTCAACAAACTTACCTGGTTGCGCCCTTTAGTCACACGCCTGTCGACGTGATCGATATCACTGCACCAAATTTATCACCTTCTTCAACGCCTGCGACCCCAGTTTCACTGGAAAGGCGAGCAGAACCTCCACACTAGCGCCACCAAACATCCGACACCGTCACCAACGGACGTTTTTAAGGAGTACGCATTATGGCAGACCTCATTACGACGATCGGCGAAATAATGCCGAATCTCATCATATGGAGCGTCGCCGTTATCGGCATTTTCGGATTGGGCCTGCTGATGCTGGTCAAGGCGTGTTATCGCAAAGTCGATCAAGGCTATGCGATGATAATTAATACACTCAAAGCCGAGCCTCATGTGACTTTTACCGGCCATTTGATTATCCCGGTTGTCTACCGCGTCGAAATCATGGATATTTCGCTCAAAACCATTGAGGTTGATCGGCAAGGCATCAACGGACTCATTTGTTCGGATAATATCCGCGCCGATATTAAAGTCGCGTTCTTTGTGCGCGTCAACAAAACCGCCGCTGACGTGCTAAAAGTCGCTGGTGCGGTCGGCGTCCAACGTGCAAGCGATACGCGAACCCTAGAAGAACTGTTCCAAGCTAAGTTCTCCGAAGCGCTGAAAACCGTTGGTAAAAAGATGAATTTCATTGACCTGTACAATGAACGGGACCAATTCAAAGAACAGATCATACAAATCATTGGCCGCGATCTGAATGGCTACAGTTTAGAAGATGCCGCGATTGACTATTTGGAACAAACTCCGCTCAAACTGCTGGATCCTGACAACATTTTAGACAGTGAAGGCCGTAAGAAAATTATCGACCTTACCACGCAACAACGTGTGATGGCAAATAATATTCAACGCGAAGGTGAAAAGGTTATCAAGAAGCAAGATGTCGAAGCACGCGAGGCGTTGTTGGCGCTAGAACGCCAACAAGCGGATGCGGAAGCCAAGCAAAAACGTGAAATTGCTACGACTCGCGCACGTGAACATGCTGAACAATCACGAGTTGAATTTGAAGAACACCGCCGTGCGGAAGAATCGCGTCTATCCGCCGAGCAAGAAATCGGCATTTTGCGCGAGAATTCACAACGAGAAATCGAAGTCGCCGCCAAAAACCGCGAAGGTGCCGTAGCGGTCGAAGGTGAACGCATTGAGAAAAATCGTGCTCTTGAAGCCATTAATCGCGAACGTGCGGTTG
The DNA here is from genome assembly GCA_005801395.1 of Planctomycetia bacterium. The sequence continues at coordinate 3,172 of SYDV01000011.1, forward strand.
AATTGACCGTCATTGAAAAAGAAAAAGTATTAGCCGTTGAGCGCAAAAATATTGCTGAAGTCATCCGCGAACGCGTGATGGTGGAAAAGAAAGTCGCTGAAGAAGAAGAACGCATTAAAGATGTGCGTGCGGTCATGGAAGCCAATCGCCATAAAGAAGTAGCGATTACCAAGGCGACGCAAGAAGCCGACATGGCAAAAATTAAAGAAGTTAAAATGGCTGAGGCGGCGGAATTATCTGCCATTCACAACGCGCGAGAAAAAATTGTTTTGGCTGATGCTGAACAAGCCTCAGCAGAAAAAGACACCCTTGCTGCGATTCGTCGCGCAGAAGGTCGCCAAGCCACGGCCGCTGCTGATGGTTTAGCACACGCTAAGGTACAAGAAGCCGAAGCGGTCGCGATTGAGAAACAAGGACTTGCTAAAGCTCGCGTTATGGAAGCAGACGCCAACGCGGCTAAAAAACGTGGTTTGGTGGATGTCGAAATTAAACAAGCCTCCGCACTCGCCATTGAACAGGTTGGTGAAGCCGAAGCTTCGGCCGTTGAAAATCGCATGTTAGCAGAAGCAAAGGGTTTAACCGAAAAAGCTGGTGCGATGGCGCTGCTCAACCAAGAAACACGCGGTCACGAAGAATTCCGCATGCGCTTGGAAAAACAGGTCGAAATCGAGAAGCAACGCATCCAGGGCGATGTCACCATGGCCGAACAACGTGCGCATGTCTTAGCTGAGTCATTAAAGAATGCTAAATTCGAAATTATTGGCGGGGATGGCGCGTTCTTCGACCGCTTCGTCAATGCCGTCGGCGCTGGTAAAGCCATCGATGCAACGGTTGGTTCAAGCCAAGTGCTGCAACACCTTGGTCGTGAATATTTATCTGATGATGGTCGCAGTCTACCAGATGATGTGAAGGATGTGCTGTCGAGTTTCGGTTCCAATGATGTTAAAAATCTCTCGATCGCTGCGGTGCTGCAAAAATTAATGGCAGGGAAAGATCCGGCCAAAGTTTCTGCGTTATTAAAACAAGCAGCGACCTTAGGCCTGATTGAAGGCAATCACCATAAACCGTGATTTATTCGTAAACTATTCAGCACGACGAACTGAATGGTTTATTCCGCGCCGTGGACCGTATTCATGTGGTTGAGCGAAATCTCATGAATGCGGTACTCGCTGAAATTGAATTATTATTCTTTGTCACCCTCCATTTGTCACCCCTTCATCATGATGTACCGTTATGACAAACGCTGTGCCGACAAATGCTCCTGGACTTGATGCTGGTACGTACGAAGTCGTACGTAAACGACTAGATGCGTTGGCTGAAACCATGGTCGCGGAAGTTAACGATCTTAACCAACGACGACTCGCTGTTTTCGGTGCAACTGCGACGACTTTATTAGCCACAGAACACGTACGCACTGAACACAATTGTATCCCACGCGATATCATCGCTTTTGGTGACCGTTTAATTTTAGGTTATCAAGTTCATTTAGGTTTAAAGTCGACCACCGTCGTCAGTGATGTTTTTAGCGAATTACAATATGCCTATGGGACATTTAATCCGGTTCCAGCAACCCTTTTTGCTGGCGCTGCTTTTGAAAAAGATTTCGCTGAATTATTTCAATATTACAAAGAAGCACGCCTGCTGCAGCTGCGCAAAACCGATACACATTTGCTAGCAGCCTTTCAAACGGGCCAACGATTAACTGATGTCCGCGTGCTACGCTGGGCAAAATCAAAAGACCGCACCACCGTCGCTTATCAAGATAAACGCGGAACTAACGACTATATCTTGCCCGCGAGTCATGATTTTACCTGGATACGCACCACCCGTGACCA
>SYDV01000168.1 GCA_005801395.1 Planctomycetia bacterium
CCTGCCCCACCTATGGCCATGATGCCGACTCCCAACTTAGCACCTAACGCCGCCAAAAGCGGCTCATTCGTGAATCGCTCGTTATTCATCAGCATGATCTTGCTGACTATCGTGTTGTTCCCACCGCTAGCCGGACGTCAGCCGTGGCACGAAACCTTTTCGGCCTATTTCATCTCCATCGTCTTAGAAGCCGTTCCCTATATATTAATCGGATCGTTAATCGCTGGCATTATTGAATTATTCATGCCGGCAACCTTACTGCCGCGGCTGACTAAACGTTTAGGTTTACTCGGCATTCCGGCGACCGCGATTGTCGCACCAGCGTTTCCGGCTTGTGAATGCGGTGTCTTAGCCGTCGCACGCGGTTTGTTACGCAAAGGTCTGCCCCTACCACATACGATTACGTATTTATTGGCTGGCCCTATCCTAAATCCAACGGTCTTATTCACCACCTGGTTAGCGTTTCAAGATGCCCGCTATCCGATACTACGTGGCATCGGCGGATTATTTGTTGCCATTATTGTCGGATTTGTCGTGTGGCGTATTTCCAGTAAATATATTCTCTTACCGCAGGTTGAAGAATCTCTGAAACGCGGCGAACACACACATGATCACGGGCATGATCACGGACACGACCACCAACACGGTGACGGATGCGCGCCGAATTGTGCTGAACCAGCAGCGCCAACGCTCAATCTTGGTGCCGCGCTCAAAAATCCACAGGTCGTTGTTGCTCAACCTCGCCGTCGACCCATGGCCGTGTTAGGACAACTATCAAGTCACGTCTTGGATCATTTTTTAGAAATGGCCGCCTTTTTCTTAATGGGCGTATTTATTGCAGCTGCGATGAAAACCTATTTCGGTAATGCTGCTTTTGATGCGCTCGCTGGATATTGGCTGTTGGCACCATTAGCGATGATGCTCACCGCATTTATCCTGTCGCTGTGCGCTGAAGCGGACGCCTTCGTTGCCGCTTCCTTTAGTCAATTTGATATCGCATCACATATGGCATTCTTAGTCTTTGGCCCCATGTTCGACATTAAATTATTCCTGATGTACCGCTTAGTATTCCGCACTGGATTTATTCTCGCGATCGCCGCAACGCTGATGGTTCTGACATTAAGCTATGTCTTGTTTTTAGTTCCGGTCATAGACAGCGCGCTACTTGGTCTTGGCATCGGACATCTCAAGCCATGAATGCTCCGCGATTGGTTCAATGCTTAGTTTGGATGACCTTTTTGTCCGTGTTGTTAATTGGGGGCAGTTATGCCACCTACATCGCTAGTTGGCAGTTCTGGATTCTCATCGCTGCGACCACCATTTTTGCTCTCTTAGTTTTATGTGATGCTTTATTTAATCATGGCCACGATCACGGACATGAACATCACGATCATGATCACGGCAGCGCCATTGATCACTGGTTACAAACCGGAATTCATGCGTTTCCCTTATTTTTCATCATGGCCATCGGGGTTACCTCGCTGGGCTCACAACAAATTAAAATTTTTAATCGACCTGCACCAGCAAGCGTCATGCGCGCAGCGGCCGCAATGCCGGATAAACCCATTACGCCTTCGTCAACCATAGTCGTTTCGCCAACAACAATTACCCCGACGACTGATAAACCCACACCAACAAATAATCCGGCTCAACCACCAGCCGTTTTCATCGACGGACCAACGCCGCCTGAACCAGGAACACCGCAGGTCACTTCCAATGCCGATCCAGTGGTGGCTCATTCCCCAGTCGTCCCGCTTCCGCTCATGGAACTGTATTATCCCAAGAAGCACCCAGGGGTCGTGCGCATTGAAACGATTGGTCGGCTGATGATTCCGACCGCGGCTGAATTAGAAAATGTACCTCCCGACGTGGACCGGAACGATCTCAAATTAATGCTCTACCGCTACGTCATGACCTGCTGTGCCGCAGATGCCCAAGCAGTATTCGTGATCCTAAAAAATCGCGAGGTCGACGATCTAAAAATCGATACCTGGGTCAAAGTATCTGGATCCTGGATTCACCCGCCAGGGCTTGGAGATATGGCAAAAATTGAAGTGGAAACTCTGGAAATTATTCCAGAGCCGAAAGAACCCTACTTGCAGGCGCCGCAGTAAACGGCAAAACCGCCCGCCTTATGATGAATAAAATTGGAACCGGACTTGAGTACACCATTTTTTGGAGCCGTTGGCTGCAGGCACCGATTTACGTCGGCCTGATCTTCGCCCAAATATTGTACTGTTATAAATTCGCCAAAGAGATTATTCACCTCATCTTCATTACGGAATCTAGTAATGAAATGACGTTCCTATTGGCGGTGCTAACGCTGATCGACATCGCCATGGTTGCTAACTTGATCACCATGGTGGTCATCGGCGGCTACGCCACGTTTGTGAGCAAACTCAATCTCCACGAAGGTGTCGATCGTCCTGATTGGCTGGCCCATATCGATCCTGGTGCAATTAAAATAAAACTCGCCAGTTCGCTCGTTGGTATTTCATCAATTCATTTGCTCAAAAGCTTCATTGAAGTCGGCAACCCTGGGCAATTTGCTGAAATCGGTGCCAAAGTTATTACCCATCAAGATATCTTATGGCAGGTGATCATTCACATGACCTTCGTGGTTTCAACGTTATTGCTCGCCTTAACTGAATATGTTATGCATCGACGCTATCCGAGAGAATCAGCGCCTGTCACCGTACCACCTGATCGCAATACGTAATTTACCAATTCAACAAATCAGTCTAACGACGCAACACCAAGGCATTCCACCACGCTTCACCGCGTTCATCGAGTGTGCGGAATCCAATGGCGTGTAAGGCCTGTTCCACCATTTGGCGCTTGGTTTGCGCGACACCTGAAATAATTAAAGTCCCCTGCGGTAAGATCGCCGATAGTTTTTTATCATCTGCCACCAACAATAATAAATCTGCATACAGGTTTGCCACCACCACACCCACCGGTTCTGAGGGAATGGATTGCAGCAGATCAGATGCCAGCACCAGCGCTTGCGGATATCCATTTAACTCGCAACACGCCACTGTGCTGCGAACCGAGCCGTCATCAATATCGCTAAAGATCACAGCGGACGCGCCTCGTTTATGCGCAATCAGCCCTAAAACGCCTGTCCCGCAACCCAAATCTAAGACGCGCTTTCCCGCCACATCGACGGTCAATAATAATTCCGCCGCCATCCGCGTACTGGGGTGATGCCCATCACCGAAAGCAGGAGACGGCGGTATGTGTAACATAATATCATCCGTTTTCGCCCGCATGGTGCCTTGCGGATCAATCCAAACACCAGGACACAACTGACAGGGCTCTCCATCTAAAACGTTCGCCAATAAGCTTCGCTCACTGATCACATCCCCATGGCCCAGTGCCAAGCCCGTTGCTCGCAGCACGGAAACCACTGCGTCCGGCAAAACGCCATCGGCTCCATACAATTCAACATCGAGTCGACCATCAGGCCGTGAAGACATGGCAAATGCGGTAAAGTTTATTTCCAATAATGCTTGAGTTAAAAAGGCTTCATCGCCAACGTTAGCAACCACGCGATAAACGAGATAATCCATAGGCACGGCAGCATCTCCTTTATGCGAGCGCTGCAACTGGCTGCATCAAAATGGTGACTGTCGCATATTAATCTTACTCACAACATATTGCGCTCATGACAACTCCTGAAACAATAAATCGGTGGGATAATTGCTGGTCTAGCATTAAGCTAAGGCATTATTCACATGGAGTACCGGAGGACCGGAGTAATCCTAAAGAATGATAGGCGTTCAGAGCTAAAAAGAGCGGTTATTTTGCGTATTCTGTAAATAATCGACCACGATTTTTCTTCCCCTCCGGTTCTCCGGTCCTCCATGTTAACTCCTTTTATGTGGTCCGCTCCTTAGGTTAATAGCATTGAGCCATAGCCTCAAAGACTAACGGACAACTAGCTACTTGACGAGCCTTTTCGTATTACTACGTATTACCGCCCGACGGTAATACATAGTAATACATAGTAATACAAAGGACCCATCCATGCCCCTCTCTCGTTCCTTCTTGTTAGTTCCCACATTGTTGAGCGCAGTAGCCACCGCTGTAAACGCTGCTGATACTAAAACGGTTGAAGCCCAACTTGCCGAATTAAAACAGTCACAAGCCAAGCTGGAAGCACAAGTTGCGGAAATGTCACGTGGTTCAAATCGTAGTGTCTCAGGAGCGTTAAAATTATTGGATCTATCGCTCTCTGTCGAAGCGATTGGTGGCACATCAAGCGAACAGGATGACTCTATTCAAAACCTGCAAGGTGGCGGTCACGATCCCAAACAGCGTGGTTTTACCATGCCAAATGCGGAACTGTCCATCGGTGGCGCGGTAGATCCGTATTTTTATGCGCAGTCCAATATCATTTTATTCATCAGCGAAGAGGGTGAAACCGTTATCGAATTAGAAGAGGCCTTCATTCGCACGCAGGCATTACCATATGGTTTAGAATTTAAGGCCGGGCAATTTTTTACTGAATTTGGTCGCCTAAATGAAACCCATCCCCATGCATGGACATGGATTGGTCAGCCCATTATTAATACTCGTGTATTCGGCGGTGATGGTATGCGCGGTCAAGGCCTACGCACGAGCGTATCACTGCCTACGCCGTGGTTATCTGACGTATTGGTCACAGCACAAAATGCTCGCGGCGAAACCATGACGAGTTTCTTTGGCGAAGGCGAAGGACTAGCAGGTCGTGAATATACCGACATTGAAACCGATACACGCAACATCAGTGATCTGACATGGTCGGGACGTTGGGCCAATGCGGTGGATATCAGCGACGATTTGACACTAAGAGTTGGTGGCTCTTTAGCGCTTGGCCCAAACGCATCCGGTGTAGATACAAATTCCATCATTTACGGTGGACATCTAGCATTACGTTGGCGCCCTGCCGGTGGCAGCCGTGGTTTTCCTTTTGTAACTTGGGAAACGGAAGTCATCGGTCGTGAAGCCGAAGTTGATGAATACATTTCTGATCCGGGTGGCCCTGATGAAACAACCTACGCAGCCGACACGCTCAGCGATTGGGGTTTATTTACCCAGTTGATGGTGGGATTCCAAGAAGGCTGGTCGGCTGGACTTCGCTATGAAATGGCAACCGGAAGCGGTGAAAGTGTTGACGGAAGTGCAGCCGATCCACTCCGAGATGACCGTACGCGCATTTCTCCGTTAATTGCTTGGCAGCCAACCGAATTCAGCCGTCTACGCTTACAATATAACTACGATAAAGCCGACCATTTAGCAGAAGACGATGCCCACAGCGTTTGGCTGGCACTTGATATTATTATTGGAACGCATCCTCCACATGTGTTTTGAGTAACATTCAAATTCCTGCTATCGCTCTTTTTATTGATAGCAGTATAAGTTATTCATGGCCAATTATTTTACCTGGATGCTTTGTTTGCTCTCCCTCGCGCATGCAGCCGAGCCGCTACAGGTATGCGCGACAGTTCCAGATCTTGGGGATTTAGTACGGGCCGTAGGCGGTGAAGACGTCAATGTCACCGTCTTCGCCCGGGGCGGCGATGACCCACATTTTGTCGATGCACGCCCAAGCTTTTCCAAAGCTTTATCACGCGCAGATATGCTGGTGGTTGTCGGCTTAGAATTAGAAATCGGCTGGATTCCCGTACTGCAAAAGCATGCGCGCAATCCGCGCATTGATGTGGGTGGACCTGGATATGTTGATGCGTCCGGAGCAATTAATAAACTCGGCATTCCCCCACCTGATGCCGACCGCAGCCATGGCGACGTTCACGCTGGCGGCAATCCACATTATTTATCGGATCCAGTGAATGGTTTACGAGTTGCGCGATTACTTGCTGACCGACTGATAACACTCGCACCTGAACGACGTAAGCGCATTGAAAATAATTGGTCGCATTTCGCCACTCGTGTTGCGGTCGCACTTTTTGGCCCCCATCGCGGAGCCACGATGCTGGCGTCGGACGTCGTGACTCAGGCAGAGCAAGAGACTCAACAACCATCAGCAGAGATTGGCGGCTGGTTCGCTGTTTTGCGTCCCGCCGTTGGCGTACACGTCGTGACAGATCATGATCTATGGCCATATTTTACTCAGCGTTTTGGGCTCGTTATTAACGGCTTTCTAGAACCTAAACCGGGGATCGCGCCTACCACTAAACACCTCACTGCGCTGATCGAACACATGCGTCAACACCAGGTGCGGGCCATATTAACCACACCCTATTTTGATCCTCGTCATGCCCAGGTAGTTGCCGAACGCACCGGTGCTATCATCATCCCGTTAGCACATCAGGTGGGCGCATTGCCCGACGCTGGTGACTACCTTTCCACCATCGATCGCAATGTCCGCGCTCTACAGACGGGTATCGCCGCTCCCAAATAGCACACTAAGCAACCATCAATGACTAGAGTTACCCTGTGACCAGCGAAAATATTATCGCGCTTACCAACGTCACAGTCGGTTACGGATCAACGGCGGTGCTGAACCAGGTAAATTGGACCATCCAACGCGGTGAATCCTGGTACGTCATTGGTCGTAATGGTTCTGGAAAAAGCACATTGTTAGCTGCCATTCTTGGAAGACTGCCGATACTTGCAGGTCAGCTTCAGCGTACTCCTCACTTAGTCACTGGTAGCGTACCACAGCACCTCCGTCTGCTACGCACTATGCCTGTCACTATTCGCGAATTTGTCGGACTAGGCTTATTTTCAAAAAATCGTGGTGAACAACAGTTATGCATTAATAAAGCGCTTGATCGATGCGGATTACAGTCGGTGGCTGAATCCCAGGTCTGGCGCGTGTCGGGTGGACAACGCCGACGCGCTATGATTGCACAGTCCTTAGCACTACAACCTGACGTATTAGTCCTTGATGAACCAAGCGCAGGCCTTGATGCAACCGCTGAGCAAGAGTTAATAACCTTGATTGATCAACTACGGGCAAACGGCGTCACTATTATTTATATTACCCATGATCTTTCATTAGCAGCTAGCCAAAGCCATCGCGTCGCGCTCATTGCAAACGGTACCTTACAAGAAATAAATGCTGATGATGTACTGCCTCAACGAATGTTGGGCATAAAATCTGTCACTGGTGTTCTGTGATGGAAGACCTGCAATCTGCCTGGTCATTATTCGCCTCTTCCTGGGTCAGCGCCTGGATATTGGCGCCGTTATTGGCCATTGTTGGCGTTGCCGTAGTGGCACGCGGTGCGATTTTCCAAGGTGTCGCCACCGCACAGGCCTCGACCGCTGCCATAGCAACCATGCTAGTCCTAGCGCAATCGATTACTTGGTGCGGGACCCCGTGGGCAATTGCCGGCGCTTCAATATTCGTAGCAATTAGCACATCAGTTATCGCTCTCCATGGTCGCAGCAGTGAAGCGATGAATGGCTGGCTTTTTCTGACTGCCAGTGCAGCAACACCATTATTATTATCCTACAGCCCACACGGTCTAGCGGACGTTCAACGACTCATCACATCGAGCCTGATCGGCGCGAGCTGGTCAGACGCCATGGTATTCTCAATCATTTTAATTAGTGTCTTGTTCCTACTCATCCGCTGTGGTTCGCACATCCGCCTGGTTTTATTGGATCGTGAGGCGGCTACGGAAATGGGGCTATCCGTTTCACGCTGGCAAATCATCATCGGAGTTACAGTTGGCCTAGTCATTGGTCTAGGATTGCGCAGCGCTGGTTTACTATTTATTGCCGGCTGTTTGTTACTACCGGTACTCGCTTCTATTCAATGCTGTCGCACAACCGCCGCCGTAACTTGGTGCACTCCGCTTCTTGCTCTTTTATCCGCCATATTGGGCACCTTTCTTGCGCATGCATATGACTTACCACTCGGACAAGTTGTGGTAGCTCTATTGGCACTCTGGTGCGCTGGTAGTTGGCTGGTTCGCTGCTGGCACTACGCTGCGTCGAGATGATCAAGCATGCCGACGAACCGCAGAACCCAACGACACGCGCAAAGCTTTACCAGTTGATGCAATGGATAAAGTCGCATGCAATACACCTTTTTGTTTGCGTAACAAATCGTCCATGGTGCGAATTTTACTGGCGTGACCACGCAGCATGAAGGTTTCGACACATAAATCGTGGCTCAAGTGAACGTGCGTGGTCGCTAGTACTAAATCATGGTAGTCGTGCTGAACATCGACCAATTTGGCGGCTAATTGTCGTTGATGGTGATCATAAACTAAGGTGACGGTGCCCACGGCTTCCTGGTCTTTTTCCCACTCCTCTTGCACTAAGTGTTCACGCAGAAGATCACGCAGAAACTCCGAACGATTTTTATAACCGCGCTCGTCGGCAATTCGCCCGAATTGATCGTGCAGGTGTTTATCGAGTGAGAAGCTAGCGCGTACAAGGTCGGTCATGGCAGAGTACGATATGGTTGCCGCGTGTAGCGGAAGTGGAGTCTTGCGGACTACTTTCATACGAATATTAAATTCGGAATAACGCTACCACGAAGGCCACGATGTCGCACCCCGTTCTCTCGCGTACCCTGTTCGCCCTTGCCGTCGGTTTGCCGATAATGGCCGTCGAAACAACACCAACCACTCCGATGCCGACAGCAAATGAGACTCTGCCAACCATCGTGGTAGAAGGCAGACAGAACGATCTGGTTGGTATCGCTGCTACCGCCAGCGAAGGCACTACGGGACGCGAACAATTGTTATGGCGGCCATTATTACGTCCTGGCGAATTGCTAGAGACCGTTCCTGGATTAATTGCCACTCAGCATTCCGGCACGGGCAAGGCAAACCAATATTTCTTGCGTGGATTTAATCTCGACCACGGCACTGATTTCTCTACCAGTGTCGATCATATGCCAGTGAACTTGCCGACGCACGGTCATGGACAGGGTTATACGGACGTAAACTTTTTGATTCCGGAATTAGTCGACAATGTCACCTATTGGAAGGGGCCGTATCACGCCGCAATTGGCGATTTCAGTTCTGCTGGAGGAGCCGAAATCGCACTCGCGAATCAATTACCAAGCAACACAATTGGGGTGACCGTTGGCACCAACGCCTATGGTCGCGCACTAGCAACCGGCAGCCCAACGCTCGGTGACGGACGCTTGGTTTATGGAATGGAACTACAAAGCTACGATGGTCCGTGGGTCAATGACGAGAATCTGCGCAAAGCCAATAGCGTGTTGCGCTACGTCCACGGCGACCAGCGCAATGGCTGGAATATGACACTCATGGGTTACGCTTCTGATTGGGATTCCACCGATCAAATTCCCAGTCGTGCGGTAGAAAGCGGCCAAATTGATCGCTTAGGTGCGATTGACCCGACCACAGGAGGAGAATCCTCGCGCTTCAGCCTGAGCAGTGGCTGGCATACAGGCGATCAGCAGCAACAAACCAATATCTCTGCCTATGCCATTTTGTATCGTATGAATCTATGGTAAAATTTTACCTATTTCGCAGATGATCCAGTAAACGGCGATCAATTTGAGCAAGTTGATCGTCGCACCATTATTGGCGGTGAAGCCACCCATCGCTGGTTAAACGATATTGGCGAGGTGGCCTTCGATAATACCGCAGGCCTGCAAGTGCGCGCTGACATCATCGACGAAGTTGGCCTGCATAATACTACTCAACGCGAACGTGTTGGCACCATCCGCAGCGATGCAGTCAATGAATATACGGTCGGATTATTCGCCACCTCAACCCTGATGTTAAATGAGTGGTTCCGCGCAGTTCCAGGCATTCGTGGCGATGTGTATTATTTTAATGTAGATGCTGAACTGCCACAGAACACTGGCAGCGAAAGTGCCGCTACTGCCAGTCCAAAACTGGCTCTCATCTTTGGGCCTTGGCGTGACACAGAACTATCACTCGCCAGCGGACTTGGTTTCCATTCCAACGATGCACGTGGGACCACCACCACGGTTGACCCTAGTGACGGCGTGACCCCACTCGATCCAGTCGATCCACTGGTACGTTCCACGGGGGCCGAAATCGGACTGCGTACCGGTGTGGTCGAAAATTTGCAGAGTACCTTCACGTTATGGTGGCTCGAACTCGATAGCGAATTGCTGTTCATCGGTGACGCTGGAACCACGGAAGCCACTCGTCCAAGTGAACGTTGGGGTATCGAATGGGCGAATTATTGGCGCGTGCTACCGTGGCTCGACTTCGACTTCGACTATGCTTGGACGCACGCCGAATTCACCAACGACGATGTGGCTGGAAATTCAATTCCTGGCGCGCCAGAACAAATCCTCGCCGCCGGATTGACGCTACACCAAGACGGTTGGTTCACCGCTTTGCGTCTGCGTTACTTTGGCCCACGTCCACTCATCGAAGACGACAGCGTACGCAGCGACAGCACGCTTTTAGTTAACCTCGGCGCTGGTTACACCTGGAAGCAAGTCGCGTTTACCTTGGAACTACTCAACTTGCTGGGCAGCAAAGACCACGACATCGATTATTATTATGCCAGTCAATTAGCGAGTGAAGGCGCGCCAGTCGATGATCGACACTACCACCCAGTCGAGCCTTTTGGCGTACGCGGGGGCGTGGCATATACGTTTTGATCAAGCAAAATATGATACCAATTCCGTGTCATCTATGCCGCTTGTGAAAGCATGAACAAGAGTAACTGTTTATGATCAAGCATAGCACAGTCACTCCTGTGAAATGCCTTGATGAATGTCCGTAATTATTAAGGCTCGTTTGACTTAGAATTGGTATTAAACGAGCGGCCAACGAACAACAGAGGTTCTAGAACCCGTGTTTTGCCATCAACGCGGGAAAATTTCACAAGTATTACCTAGGCAGCAGTGTAGTCTACAGATTTGCATTTGAAGAATGATTGAATTAAGGCTTTATCTTTCTTGACTGCTTTAAAGTCGCTATGAACACGTTTTTTAAGTGATTCACCAGATTTGAGCGGTCGCTGAAGCCGTTGGAAAAACACCGTGATGCCATCACGCCGATCAGCGGCTTGCATCATCCTGGGGGCCTTGGCCACCATCATAATTGCATCTCCATTTGGTTGACAGGCGGCAAATTGGGTCCGTCAGATCGCAATACCATTTCCGTCGATCAAAAGATGGCCGAAATGACCGCGCCGCACACGCGCTATTCGTCGATGGAAATTGCGCTCACGGGTGATTCCCTGTCCTGGACTGCGGATGGCGTGCGGCTGCCGTCGTTGCGTCGTTGTAACGAAATTTTTGCTTCGTTATTCGAAGAGCCGAAAGGCGGAAAAACAGCGCAACGCCGGGCCTTACGTCGCAAAGGCAGCGTGTTGGACGCCAACCTCGCGGAAGTACGCAAACTCGAACAACAAATGGGTACGGCGGACAAAGGTCGCATGGAACAATACCTGACCTCGGTGCGTGAAGCAGAAATTCGCACGCAGCGCGCCGACGCGTGGCTCGACACACCGCTGCCCACGCTCTCCGATGCCGACCGCAAGCGCACCAATCGCGACATCAATGCCAAAATGGCGGGGGATTATTTCCGCACCGTTTATGACCTCATCGTACTCGCCTTTCAGACCGACGTGACTCGAGTGGCGACATTTAGTTTGGGTGGCGAAGGCGACGCTTTTGCCATTCCAGAAATCGGCGTCACCGAATCGCGCCACCAACTCAGTCATCACGGCGGCGATGCTGGCTACATGGATAAACTTACTAATTACGACACCTTCGCCATCGAACAATTCAGTTATTTCCTAACGCGACTGGCGGAAACCAAAGATCTGAACGGCAAGCCGCTGCTCGATTCCACCATGTCGCTGTTTGGCAGTGGCATGTGTTACGGCCACAGTCATGGCAATGCGAATTTGCCACTGGTGCTCGCTGGCGGTTCCGACCTTGGTCTAAAACACGGCAGTCATCTCGATTTCAATCAGGGCGCCAAAGGATTTAACGGCTACGCACTCAATAAAGAAGGCGCACTGACCTCAGAGCATTATCAATTGTGTGGTCGCCCCGCGAATACCGACGCGCATATGAGCAACCTGCTGCTGCTGATGGCCCAGCGCATGGGCGTGCAAATCGACCAGTTCGGTGACAGCAATAAGGTCATTACATTATGATACTCATAAATTTGGTAATTAAGTTATGATACGCCTATTATTAACGCTCGCTGCTGCGTTGTTGTTTTTTGTCTCCAGCGCCGCGACGGCAGAGGAAGGGCCGTACCGCCCCGTCACCGGCAAATTTCCTACGCTGGACAAAGCGCACGCTTACCGAGGCGAACTCGTCTTCGTGGATCATGCCAACCGCCGCGGCAGCATTCGCGTGCAAGGGTCAGGCATGTTTTATCGCAACGACCCGCATCCCTTCGCTATGCTGCCTTATGGCATCGTGCGTTATCACGGCGCAACGGCAGATCTGCGGGATATTCCGCTCGGTACGGTCATGCACGTCCGCGCATTTCTTCCCCCAGATCCGTCAATTTCTGCCGTGCCGATATTACCGGTCGACAACAAGGACAATGACGCCAATCACAATCGTGGCACGGGAATTTTTCCTGCTGAAAATCATGTGCTGTTACTGGAAGACGAACCCAGCCACTGTTTGCGCGAGGGAAAAATCTGGAAACTGAAAGACGTGACCATCAAAAAAAATGAAGGCATGATCATCGCCAGTTGTGAAGCAAAAACCGGTGGCAAGGAAAAAGTCAGCGAAGAGAAAATGACCTTCGATGCCGCCACTCGCTGCTGGCGCAGTCGTGAATGCCTATCTATTTCAGATCTCATTGCAGAGGGCACCTGGCCCACTGAGGGGAAAAAATCCCTCAACGAGCAAAACGTTTTACTCGGCATTTGCTGGAAACCCACGCCGGATAGTATTTTTACGCGTTTTCATATTTCCGATATCTGGCTAGACGACGTCGCCATGCAGCGCGCCGCCCACAACCAAAACGAAACGCACAAAGCATTTATTCGTAGCCGTTGGCTGCCCGCGTGGATCGATGCCGTCGAATATGGGAAATTCGGCCGCGCCACCGTCACCGCCACCTTATTCGGCGGCATGGACGCCGAGCTCTACGCCGATTTCAAAAAAGGCAGCGGCGCTATGATGAATGCCGTTGAAAATACCTTAAAGCACACCCACGGCGCGTACGGCCCCGCACACATGGCCTCACGTGGCTCCATCAAGGACGTCATCAAAATCGACGGCGATATCCCACTCGGCAGCAGCGGCATCCAAATTCGTTTTGAAACCGATCTTATTATCGAAGGCATCCGCCCAGGCCGAGTCGTGCGCGTCCAATCCCATAGCTGGCCGGTAGTGGAATTACCCCGTGAGGAATTCCTTAATGATGCGACTAACATAGATGAACGATTTCCGGGGCCTGCCATATTTCCGAAGTACTGACCTCAAATAGGAGAAACGGCGAACGGCGAAAAGCCTACTTTTGACCCAACCGCGTTTCCAAGTACTTGCGGATCACCACGGTCATCTTCGCCCCAAACCGCTCCAGCATCGACTGATACCAATTCCGACTCATCCATGCCTAAACGCCCGATTCACAGGAGCCGCGGAGAACGCAGAGATCGGAGGAATCTCTTATTTTCGCCTCCTCCGATCTCTGCGTTCTC
>SYDV01000169.1 GCA_005801395.1 Planctomycetia bacterium
ATCACTACGTATTCAACGCATCTCAATGGCACCGACCCTACGCGTCCGGGCCACCAAGCGCACTTAGTCATTGTCGATGCTGGTCGTCACCGCTTGCACCAAGACGATGAACACCGTCGCGCTTTATCGTGCATCCGCTGCGGCGCTTGTTTGAATACCTGTCCAATTTATCGCCGTTCTAGTGGCCATGCTTATGGCACTACCGTTCCTGGACCAATTGGCGCGGTTTTGGCCCCAGCGATGATTGGCACTGATAAGGCTCGCGAATTACCCTTTGCCAGCACTTTATGTGGATCGTGCACGAATGTCTGTCCTGTTCGCATCGACTTGCATGATCAATTATTATCCTGGCGACGTCGCTTAGCTTCGGAAGGTAAAGTTCCCTTCAGTAAAAGATTCGCGATGCGCATCGCTGCCCAGGCACTCTCGGTACCTTGGTTGTATGCAATGGGTGGTCGCATGGCGCGTGTATTCTGGCCGTTATTACGCAAAGGCATTCCAGGTCCACACGCGGGATGGACGAAACATCGCGATTTACCACCAGCACCGGCACAAAGTTTCCGCGCTTGGTGGAAACATGAAGGAAAACACGTGAGCAAGGACGATCACCATGGTTGATGCGGCACTTTTGGAAACCTTCAGCACACGCTTTCGTCGGCCTGCTGATGCCGAGCGCACAGCACACCCTGGTTTATATGACCATCCAAATATGCCAAATAGTTGGGATAATTTCGAGATCGTCCTAAAAAGTGTCGGTGGAGTTTTATTGCGACCGAATCCGACAGCGACGGCGGCGATTGAAGCGGCCATAACTTTCGGCCAACCAGCACATCACACCACCGGACGTATCGTCGCGAGTGCCGCTGCTGCTGCGTATGTGAACAACATTCCGGGAATTGAAATTGCTACCCCAACCACCAACCCACATGCCTGGGAAGATGTCGATCTCGCCATCATTGTCGCCGAGTTAGCGTGTGCAGAAAATGCTGCGGTGTTACTGACCTCAGCCAGTTTACCTGAACGTGCCTTGGCATTTTTGGCGCAGAGAACCTTAGTGCTGGTGCCAGAAAACGCCCTCATCGGCGGTTTTATGGAAGCTCAAGCCAAAGTCGCTGCACGTTTCCAGCGCGGCGAATCCTTCCACCATGTCACCTGGATGAGTGGCCCCAGTAAGACGGCCGACATTGAGCAGACGCTAGTGATTGGCGCCCACGGCGTTTGCGCCTTGGCGGTGTTGCCGCTGCCAATTGCCTAGGCAAGCTCACAACCTGGAGCCGTGCTCATGAACTTGCCCCGCTTGCCTGCTGCCGCTCGCGCCTCTCAGGCTGCCGCCGCTATTGAAACCGCCATTCGCGAAGGTCTTTACCCGCGTGGATCGTGCTTGCCGCCTGAGCGCGAACTCGCCACAAAATTAGGCCTCAGTCGACCTGCCCTACGGGAAGCCATTCGTACGTTAGCCGAACGTGGTCTCATTCAGCCAAAACATGGAGTCGGAACCATCGTGGTTGGCGAAGAACATCGTCCAATCGGAGAAGCATTTGGTAGAGCCTTGGCGGGTACGCTCGATGCCCATGCACAAATTCATGAAATTCGTGAATTACTTGAAATAGCTATCGTCAAACGCGCTGCGGCCAACGCCACCCCAACGCAACGGATTGAATTAAAACGACTGCATCAAGCCTATGTTGAAGCAGGTGATAACCCGGATCACTTATCTTCGATTGATGCTGATTTCCACCGCGCGATTGCACATGCCAGCGGTAATCCTTTATTCGAAACCATGCTCAGCGCATTACGATGGGCCATTAAAGCCGAACAACGATCGGCGATGGAGCGTTTACCTGCAACTGAAGTCGCACGCCAACACGCCGCCGTTATAGCTGCTATTGAAGCCAATAATCCCGTCGCTGCTGCAGCTGCGATGGAAGACCATCTAAATTCAGTCCGTATTGCCCTGGGCTAAATACGATAATTAAATATCTCTCTCACGGTTTCTCAACCTGAGGAACCGAAGGTTGAATCATAGGTATATTTGCCACTGGTGGATGTTGGCTGCCAATATGTTGAACCAATGGTGTCGGTTGCGGTTCACCGGGCATCACTTTATTGATCGACAAGCGCACGTCCTGATTACGCATAAACCATTCCCAGCATAAGCCGGTCCGATAATTTTCGATCATACAAATAATTGGCCCCTGATCGATGGCCAAATAACTATCAGCATACCAATTTTGCTGCACGTTGAAGGCATCCTTGAATCCAAAATTCCCCCACAAACGCTTTCCGTGTGCGTGGTAAAAATGGCGCATCGCAGCCAACGATTCTTCTGGGACATAAGGTATAGCGGCAATTGCCGCCGTCGGAGCGATCGTGCCATCGTCCAATCCCGGTGCATGCACACGATAACCGCGAGGTCCATCACTGGCCGTCAATCCCCACATCTGTTCACCATAGCCAGAAAAACCACCTGGATTTTCAATGCAGTACGAACGATTGATCAAACTAATATTGCGATTGTTTTCAAAATAATCACAGAAGCGATCACGCAAACCACGAGGATCTAATCCAATAAATGAATAATGGGTGAAAAACAATGGACCACCATGGGCATCTCCGACCGATTGAGTAAAGCCATAATAATCGGCACCATTAACATAGGCGGCACCCTCACCAACCCAACCGCGATAATAACAATCAGCCGCTATCGGATGTGTCGGCGAAGCGATTGCCAAAATATAAGTGATCATGGTTTCATTAAAACCACCTCCGACTGGTAAATTCATTTCCCAGCCATGATTTGGCGACCAGTGCCAATATAACGTTTTACTCTCAGGTGAGCGCAAATACCAATCCCACTCAACGCCTTCCCACAGCCGCGTGGCGCGCTCTCGCAGTACTTGTTCCTGGGGCTCTAATTTATTGAAATACTGACGTACGGTTAAAATACCCTGCATTAAAAATGACGTCTCGACAATATCTCCACCATCATCATAGGTTGAAAACGGAATGGTTGCGCCGGTTGAGCCGTTCACCCAATGTGCAAATGCGCCATGATAGCGTTGCGTGCGATGTTCGAGAAAATCCAAGATCAAATTGATACGTTCAACGGCTTCCGCACGGGTGATATATCCACGCTCGGCTCCTATCATGATGGCGATTAAGCCAAAGCCGGTACCTCCCGTGGCACAGACTTCGGGTTTTTCATCGCTTCGTTCACGAACCAATCCCGAACGGGGATGAGCATAATCCCAGAAGTAGCGAAAGGTCGCGGCTTGAACGGAGTTCAAAAATTGCTCCGTCGTACCAGCTTGCGTTTGGCCACGAACCATGCCCAACGTTTCCACGGTTCGGCCATCGCGGCCAATCCCATCTACACGGTACCAACGAGACAGGTCCGAAGCGCCAACAAAATCGCTGACCACGGGGACCGTTAAAGACTGTTCATTTACCCGAACAAACGGTCCATGTGCCTGTTCCGCGCGATAAACATTATAAGAAGTAATGAACATCGAGCGTGGATGTTCCCAAGTCACATCAATGTGACTATCGTGTCCAACAGCACGAACGATCGTGTCACTGGTTCTTTCGACGGATCTGAGCGATTCAGCATAAAGATTCGATGATTGCGCGCATAAACACCAAACCTCGCTGGCCATAACACATGCGGCCAAACGGTACCACAAACGGTACCAACTAGTCTTCAACGGTGATTGGTCCACACGCATGCAGTAGAGTACGCTGGATGTTCAATATGCGAGGGCTAATTCCAGCTAAGCTTCACAATAAAGTGCCAATTAACGTCACTCAAAACGTCAGCCACAAACGGGCCAAGTTAGCCTTTAGAGCCCGTCGTCGCGATACCTTGAATAAAGGTCTTTTGCGTCAAGAAAAACAACACAATCACTGGCGCAATAAACATGGTGGATGCCGCCATCAATTGCGCCCATTGGCCACCATAGGATGACAAGAACTGCTGCAGGCCATAGGCCAAGGTAAAATGCTCTGGGTTATTTAAATAAAGCAGCGGACCAAAGAAATCATTCCACGTGTGTAAGAATTGAAACAACGCACAAGTC
>SYDV01000170.1 GCA_005801395.1 Planctomycetia bacterium
CAGCGATTATTACCTCCGTGGACGCGTATTACCATTTTGGAGCACATACCAGCACCTGGTGCGCCTAGCATAATCAATGATGGCGGACGCATAAGCTTTCGTATCGCTGGAGTGCCATGGACCTGGAAGGCATTGCATCGTGATTATCACCTGAACCAGTCATTTACTGATATTCAAACCAGTGGCCCATTTAAATCTTGGACCCATGTCCATGGATTTACGCCACAAGAAAATAATTCCTGTCAGTTATCGGATCACATTACCTATACCCATGGTTTCGCTACGTCTTTAGCAAGCGGTAGCGTCGCCCAAGAACTCACGCGTCAATTTGCGTTCCGTCATCAAAGAACCCGTTGGGATTTGCGACGACATACGGAAGCCCACCTCGCCCCACAAACCATCGCCATTACTGGTGCCAATGGTTTAGTCGGTTCTGCCTTAGTTCCATTTCTTACCACTGGTGGCCATACCGTTCGCCGTATTGGCCGTAGACAGGCAGATATTATTTGGAATCCATCATCGAATCACATGGATCCCGCTGCATTCGCTGGCGTTGATGCCGTCGTGCATTTGGCCGGAGAATCGGTCGCACAACGTTGGACACCAGCCGCGAAAGTACGCATTCGCGAAAGCCGCATTGGCAGCACGGCATTAATTGCTCGCACACTCGCGGCTTTACCAAATCCCCCACGCACATTGATTATTGCCTCTGGTATTGGTTATGCTGAGACAGGCACACAACATGAATTATGTGACGAGTCCGCACCACTTGGTCAGGATTTTCTCGCTCAGGTTTGTAAAGAGTGGGAAGCCGCTGCAGAACCAGCGCGTCAACGTGGTATCCGAGTTGTCCATGTGCGTATTGGCATGGTGATCTCTGCGGCTGGTGGAGCGCTCGCAAAGATGCTGCTACCATTTCGTTTGGGTTTGGGCGGACGTGTTGGCAGTGGCCAACAATGGCAGAGTTGGATTCACCGTGATGATTTAGTGGATGTCATTCATCGCGCACTGAGCGATGAATCACTGAGCGGCGTAATTAATGCAGTCTCCCCCAATCCCGTGCGCCAGTGTGAGTTCGCAAAAATACTTGGCCGCGCCGTGCGCCGACCAGCCTTGATGCCCTTGCCCGCATTTGCGGTGCGCCTGCTGTTTGGTGAGATGGGCCAAACGTTGTTATTGCATGGCGCCCGCGTTCATCCTGGCCGTTTATTGGCTACTAATCACCAGTGGCGTTACCCCACCTTGCCAGCGGCCCTGGAATTCGAGGTTTAGATAGGTTTTCAGATGGGTCCAAATAGTCCTTGATCGTTAAGTTATATCCAATAGGGTCCGTTCTAACTCATACGGAGAACGCCTTATGTCCCTCAATCTCAACACCGTCGTGCTCGCTGGCCACCTCACCCGCGACCCGGAAATGCGCCCCCTCGCTGGCGACAAAGTGGTCGCCAATTTTGGATTGGCGATTAACCGCCGCTTCAAAAGCCCAGATGGGGAAATTAAAGAAGAAAGCACCTTTGTTGATTGCGAAGCCTGGGGACGCACCGCTGAATTAATCGGACAATATTTAGCCAAGGGTAGCGCTGCCTACGTCGAAGGCCGACTGAAATTAGATAATTGGCAAGATAAAGAAGGTCAAAAAAGAAGTCGCCTTAAAGTCGTGGTCGAGAATGTACAATTTCTTGGAGCGCCACGAAACAAGAGCGCCAACGCGGAATCAACCTCAGATGAAACTAACGAGCCCGTAGCCGTTGGCGCAGCGACTAGTTCAGGCGGCGCAAAAAACACCAGCCCATCCAAACCACGCACCCCAGGCCGCGCTGCCGCTGACCTTGAAGAACCACCATTTTAAAGGGTTGAAATGACTGCGTTCAGGCGGTCAGTGCTCATTATTTCCAACTATGGCTCCGGAAATAACTGATTGCGAATTCCATTATCCTGGACGCAAACCGCTGAGCACAAAACGCGCCCCGGTCGTGACAGTGGTATCTACCGTTATTTTCGCACCATGCGCTTCGGCAATGGCTTTGGCTAAATGTAGGCCAAGGCCAGTGCCTGCTTTTTTTCCGGTGATGAATGGTTCAAACAAGGTCGGCAATATTTTTGCGTCGACGCCTGATCCATTATCACTAATCGAAAAACCATCGCTGGTTATATCAATGTCTACTTTCCCGCCTGTTTCATGACCATGCACGGCCTGAATGGCATTTAGTAATAAATTCATTAATAATTGACGCAAACGTGCTGAATCTGCGATAACTGAGGCTTCACCACTAACCGTTACCTCAACCCCAGCGTGTTCTGCTTGGCGCTTAAATAAGCGCACCGTGTCGTCGACGACCAAGCGCAAGGCGCATACCGAAGTCGTCACTGACATACCTTTTGAAAACGCGAGCAATTCATCAATAATCAAATCCAGACTATCCAATTCTTCGATAATTATTTGTGCAGCAGGATCTTGTCCATTGGGAACCAAACGACGTGCCAACATTTGCACCGTGAGGCGGACCGCCGATAGCGGATTACGCACTTCATGGGCAATAGTCGCGGTAAAAGTACCCAGCGTTGAGAGTCGCTCATCCTGCCGATGCTGACGATCCATATCGCGCAAGCGGCAACGCATGTGCTCCAATTCCATGGCTAATTGTTTTAACTCACCCGATCCCACTTGCTCAACCGCCTGCTCCCAATTACCGGTACCGATGATGCGCGCTGATCCGGCCAATTGTTCAATCGGACGTGCCACCTGTAAAGCTAACCACCGCGCAACGATCCAAAATAATACCGATCCAATAACAATCATCACCATAGATCCGACGAGAACCGCATGGGATGTTTTCAAATAAGCCGCCGTTTGATAATCAACTTCGACCACTTTACCCGCTTCAGCAATTTGCACGGTTCCTGGACGCACAAACTCTTTGGCTGGCAAAATGCGAAATTGATAACCGGTTAATTCCCGCATTTTCGCCATCACTTCATCGGTCAGCGGAAAACCACCTTGGGCCAATACCCGACCAACAGAACGCGCTG
>SYDV01000171.1 GCA_005801395.1 Planctomycetia bacterium
ATCTTATCGCTGTATCCGAACTTACAGGGTGCGCAGGACGTGCTACAGGACACCAATGTCACCATTTGGAAGAAGGCTGAGGAATTTACCCAGGGCACCTGCTTCATGGCCTGGGCGTGCAAGATTGCCTATTTCCATGTCCTGAGCGAGCGTCGGCGAGTTGGACGGTCCGCTTCGGTGCTGGATGAAGATGTACTGAATTATTTAGCCGAACGCCAAGATGAACGAATTAGTGGTATGGATGTGCGCACGCAAACGTTGGTTAGTTGCCTGCAAAAATTAACCGCTAAGCAACGCACATTAGTCGAACAACGTTACGGGCCTGGTGGTTCAGTACAAGAAATCGCCGCGAGTTTAGGGAAATCAGTTGGGGCAGTTTCGCAAACCTTGTTCCGCATTCGTGATTCGTTGTTGGCTTGCGTCGAAACACATTTACGTCAGCAAGGTGAAGTATGAATTCGTCATTGGTACTTGATGAATTATTACAGCAACTTTCCGCTGGGACTTTAGATGACAGTGGACGTGTGCGTTTAAATGAATGCCTTCGTGGAGATCCGTTGGCCTGCGAGCGTTACCTCAATCATCAAATGCTGGAGGGTCAATTACACCGTCAATTTGGTGGAAGCGTGCCGGACATTGGAATTCCTGAATTGCATCTTGCGCCTGTAGTCAAAAGCCGAGTCGATCATTTTTCATGGGCGTTGCTGACGTCGGCAGCGGCAGTTATATTAGTCGCGGTAGGATTTGGGCTGATGCAATTTTCACAATCTCCAGCAGCACCCACCGTGAATGAGACATCCGTCGCGTCGGTGGCGATGATTGTCGCCACCAATAATGCGATCTGGAACGATGGCATAAATCGTCAGCCTGGTTTGCGTCTACGCCCCAGTGAAATGTCATTAGAATCCGGACATGCGTGGATTCGTTTTGATTCTGGCGCTGAAGTCATCATGCATGATAATACTATTTTAGCGGTGGAAACAGCAGGTAGTGGCAAGTTACGGCTTGGAACTTTGACTTTTCGCGTGCCAGAAGAGGCCATTGGTTTTTCCATTTCTACTCCGGTATCAGAAGTAATTGATTTAGGCACGGAATTTCAAGTCGCAGTGGGTAAAGATGGAAACACTGAAGTTCAAGTTTTAGATGGTTCAGTCCGTTACGAACCGTTACAAAATAATCAGCCGTCAACTGACGAAATGGTATTAACCACCGGACAAGGCATCAGAATCCAGTCACAGACCGCACCGACACCAATTCCTGTATCGGCGTTACGTTTTGCCACTTTAATACAACAACAAACTCCTTCGCACAAAACAGGAACCTTATTAGCATATGAACCTTTTAATTATAACCGTGAACAAATTCCCAACGATCAATTTGCGCACGGCGGTTTAGGCTGGAAAAGTCCATGGGCCAGCAGGAAACAGGATTATATTCAGCGTCACCGATTGCTGCACGACACCTCGATCGTGACTCCCGTAAATATGACACCCGCAAAAGGTCGTGCTCTGCAATTGTCTATCGATCCAGAACAGCAAATGGGATATTTGGTTGCGATGTATCGATTGCTAAAAAAACCGATTTTCGCCAATAAAGATGATACGCGCTATATCAGTTATTTACTTAAACGGGGGCAGACTCATGTAAAGGCATCATGGATCCAAATCTTTTTACGTAGCGATTATGAGCGCAAAGGAAATGGACGATCAGTCATGGGAGCGTCGCTGCTGAGCGACAATCGGATAGCCGCAATGAATGCTGGCGAAAATAATGTTTCGGCCCAAGCGTTATTTGATCCAGAAAAAAATCACATAGTTGTCATAAAAATAGTTACTCGAGCCAAGGGCCTCGATGTGGTGTCAGTGTGGTTAAAGCCCGTCGATTCTCCGTTACCGGAGCAAGAACCAAGTACTTGGTCAGTTGTTGGTCGCGGTGCGATGTTAGACGAAGAGTTCGATCAATTAACTATGATCAGTGCACCGGATTCATCATTTATAGTGGACGAATTCCGGGTTGGAACCAGCTGGGATTCAGTCGTCCCGGCCAGTGAGGCACCGTAGATAACTCACATTATATTCCCACGTCACGGATGACGAAAAATTGCGGGTTGTCAGGTTTGATTTACTTACTTCGCCTTTTCGTTTTTCTTCTTCTCAATAAACGGATACAGTGGTTTGGGTACCTCAACTTCACCAGCTGGTCGACGTGCAGTGGGTTTATTGCCGCCAATTTCGGTGTCCATTTTCGTAATAAGCGCCTGCAAACGCGCCACGATTTCAGGATTCGCTGCTGCGACGTTTTTTGACTCACCAATATCCTGATCTAAATGATATAAACGCGGATCATCACCGGCTGCATCGGGTAAAATTTTGGCTCCCATACCTTCGGGTTGCGGTTTAACCGCAAGTTTCCATGGGCCCTGGCGCACAGCCTGTAAGGTATAACCGTTAAAATAATAATGTGCTTCACGTGGCGATGTCGTGGAAGTCGCAAATAAGAGCGGCGAAATATCTTTGCCGTCGATCACCGGCATGGCTGGTACGGCACCACCGGCGATCGACACACAGGTGGGCAATAAATCAATCGTGCCGGCTACGGCGTCGCAGGTCTTACCCGCTGGAATTCGGCTTGGCCACCAAGCAAGAGTAGGAACTCGTACGCCACCTTCCCAGGTGCCACCTTTGGTTCCTCGTAATGGTGCCGCACTGCCAGCATCTGCCCCCTTACTTCCCCATGGTCCATTGTCGCTGGTAAAAATAACCATGGTGTTATTGGCAATATTAAGCTTTTCGAGTGTCTGTAAAATTTGGCCCGTACTGGCATCAACTTCTTCTACCCAATCACCAAAGCGACCATTTGCCGATTTACCGGCAAAATCCGGACCAGGATAAATCGGAACATGCACAGCGGTATGTGGCAGATACAGGAAGAATGGTTTATCTTTATTCGTCGTAATAAATTTAACTGCTTCGTCCGTGTAGCGTTGGGTGAGCGTACTTTGCTGCGCACCAGTGAGCAGTGATTCTATCTTTTCATCATGCATCAATGGCACCACCCCTTCTGTGCCATTTTCTGCCTGTCGCATCATGTCATTGGAATACGGCAACCCCACATAGTGATCAAATCCCTGCCGCGTAGGTAAAAATTCGGGTTGATCGCCTACGTGCCATTTACCAATGCACATCGTTGCGTAGTTTTGTTCCTTTAAACGATCAGCGATAGTAAATTCAGCCGGATTCAAACCGTTCCGATTATTTGGCCCATAGACCCCAGGCACCGACACGCGGACCCCATAACAACCCGTCAATAATTGCGCACGCGATACCGAACAGACCGGCGCTGCATAGAAACTGGTGAGTTTCATCCCCTCTTGCGCCATGCGGTCGAGGTGTGGTGTACGTTGTTTTGTCGCACCAAATGATCCAATATCGGCGTAGCCCAAGTCATCGAGAAAAATAATGACGATATTCGGTTTATCAGCGCCCTGGGCACAAAGCCCGCAAGCCAATAAAACGGACATTAACAGTGTGCGCATGACATCTCCCAGGTGTTAAAATATCTATCCATTCGACAGGCAACCGTTGTGCGGGAAAACCCTACGTTTTTATTGCTTTGTATCCAAAAGCCGATTTGCCATATCTCAATAAGAGTAATTACGGCGCAACAGTAGATCCCCTACTCGTTGTTGGTAACAAGCAGGGGATCTTTGGGTTCTATCCAAATGTGTAATATGACCGTATGGCACCATCGCACCGGGGAAGTACTTGAACAATTAGTAACGTTCAAATGCCTCCGCGATGAAAATAACTGATTATTTTAGCGGAGAGAAATCCGTTGGCGCCATTAAGAGTGATAATACGCCATTTTCTTTTTCGGTTAGCGGACCGTCTTTTTCTGATGCGGCTTTAGCCTCAATCCAAATAGGATCTGCGCGAAAGGCGGCGAATGACGCGGCCTGCGCAGCTTTGTCCTGATGGGCGAGTAAATAAATGAGTTTGTTACCTGCACCATCTTTTTCACGCGTAGGCGTCATGTAAACAATATTCGTCATGCCATGTTTTTTGAATAATTCGACCGTGTGACCACTGAAGCGCTGATGCAAAGCTTCTAATTTTCCAGTTGGAGAAGTGTACGTACGTAATTCAAAGGTACGATTCGTAGCCGCCGATTCGACATTAAACATAGAATAAGCCGTCGGTGCTAAATAGATGCTCTCAACCTTTGCCACCAATTTACCATTAACTTCCGATGCTTTGGCGGCAGCTTTCCAATCCGGATCTGAGATAAATGCTTTCCACATCACTTCGCGCTGTTCCGCACTTGGATAAGCCAACAAATAGACGAGTGTGTTTTTTGATCCGTCTTTTTCTTCGATCGGCGTCCAATATCCAACGTTGGTGATGCCGTGTTTTTCAAACAATTTCAACGTATGATTACGAAAACGAGCTAACATATCATCAAATTTACCCTCAGCCGCGCGATAAGTCCGC
Organism: Planctomycetia bacterium; assembly: GCA_005801395.1. The sequence continues at coordinate 4,491 of SYDV01000171.1, forward strand.
ATTTCAAAAAAAGCAGGAACCGGTTTTGTATCCGCAGCTATTGCGGCGAATGAAAATGTCATGGCGATTGCCAGGATGAACAAAGCAGCGAATTTCATGAGGAGCTCCATGGGGTAGTAAAGGCGAAAGGCTGAGAAGGTCGGGCAGAACATAGACCGTTTCAGCCCAGTTCAAATCCCCTGCGCTTAGGAATCATGACAAGGTCTATGACCAACCAAACAAAAGGCCGACTTGACCAAAGGTGAACGATAGCAGGCTAAGCTCCTCGGAGCTCTCACCATGTTTGATCGTCGTACTTTTTTCATTCGTGAACACGTCGGGATGATGAAACTCAAGAATACCTACGATATTCTTGATCCAGAAAACCAGGCACCACTGGGCATTGCCAAAGAAACTACGCCTGGCTGGGTAATCGCCTTACGTTTTCTCCTTAATAAAGGCATGCTGCCAATTGTTGTGGTCATTAGCGCAAGCGAGAATGAAACGCCATTACTAACCCTCAGTCGTGGATTTACCTTCCTGCGATCAAAAGTGTGGATCGAAAAAAAGGACGGGCAACGCATCGGCTACTTTAAGTCTAAATTATTCTCATTGGGTGGCGGCTTTTTAATCTATGATATGCAGGACCAACAAATTGCGGATATTAAGGGTGATTGGAAAGGTTGGAACTTCCGTTTTCTTAATGCTGAGGGCAAAGAAATCGGATTAGTAACCAAAAAATGGGCCGGCATTGGTAAAGAAATGTTTACCTCGGCTGATAATTATTTGATCTCGATTGAAGACCTGGGAGATAAACAAGCGGCCTACGGTGCGCTGTTGCTCGCTGCTGGCATCGCTATTGATACGGTATTTAAAGAAAAAGGCTGAGTTGAAACAACCATAACACCTACGTGTTATGGTGCCTTTTCCGTTACAGTCCGATTACCCCCACCGGCCCAGCGAGCGATGACCGTCATTACAATTGCCATACCTAGGGTTACGGCTAAATAAATGACTCCGTCTTGTGCCTGCGCCATTGCCTTTGCCGCGGTTGATGCGGCGTTTGAATATTCCGGAATCATCCACGTCAGATAATATGCTTGTAGGTAGGTAATCACGGCGATGATCGAGGTTAAAATCAATGAATGCTTAATCATATAGCGGAAAATGTCGCCTTCACGTCCGACCATTCCGACGGTGGCTGCGGCAACGGCTAAGGTTTGTGGTGAAATCATTTTGCCACAAACGCCACCAACGGTGTTGGCGGAAACCGTGACGACGGGATCAATTCCAATGCGAGTGGCGGTTTCTTGCTGCAGTTTTCCAAACAGTGCGTTCGATGACGTGTCAGAGCCAGTCATGAAGACGCCTAACCAGCCAAGGAATGCCGCAAAGAATGGGAACATGGTGCCGGTGGTGGCGAATGCCGCACCCAGCGTACTCGCCATGCCAGAAAAATTCATGATATACGCAAAGCCAATAATGGCAGAGATGCTGACAACTGGCCAGCGCATGGCGATTGCAGAGTCGACAAAAGTCCGCATCGCTTGTTTCATTGATGAACGCATCACAAAAATGGAACAAAGACCCGCCAGGAATACGGCTGTGCCAGCGGCACTGATTAAATTAAAATTATAGATCGCTTTCATCGGCGTCGCGTCACGAATCACTTGTTCATGCAGTCCGGCGATGGGAATTTTAAATAATGATTTCAAAATCCCCTGTCTTCACCGATAAATTAAAAATAAATAATGCCGGTAAAATAATCCAGCAAATCGGCCACAGACCGAACATCGCACCATAAAGCGATGCCAGCGTCGCCGACGGCATCGGCATGCCATAACCAAACATCGCAATAACCATGGCAATACCGAGCGTACTCAACGAAGCCCAGTGCCCTTTCATTCGATACCAAGCTAAAGCCCAAAATAAATAAAATATCGGTATAGAAGCTAGGCCAGCGGACAGTAGTAAATTGCCCATCGGGTCAGCGGAAATGGTCCACGGCATGTAAAAGCACCTTTTGTATTTCAAAACAGCAATAAAAAGAACACCGCCATCGCAGTGCATCCGTATGCTGTAGCTCTTTTCACCTTGGTCAAATCACCATCACATGAAAGAGAGCAAGGTGTGTTGGTCGCTCACATTATCTCCGCAGCATCCTTCATATTAACGCAAAATATATTTTAATGTTATTTTAATAATTATTCAGCGTGGAAACCAAGCCATTAACAAAGCATTATCGCACGATTCTTCATCCGGTAAATAATTCGGCACTACACGAACGGGTATGAGTCCCGCACGTAATTGCGGCGTGATAACTGGGTCAATGAGTTCTCCGCGACAGACCGCATCAGCATAAGCCGTTGGTGTCATCGTTTTACCAAATGGACGATAACCCGACAAACGACTACCAGCCAAAAATCGTTTGAGCCGCAAGTCGCGTACTAATTGATAACGCGCTTGATACAGCGCGCGGGCGATACCTTGGCCACGATAAGTCGGAAGTACGGCAACATCGACGCCATAAAGGGTGTTGCCCTGCGGGTTGTGATTTCGCAGATATCCATCGTCACTTGCTTCGCTCCACGTGTGCGCTGGTTCATGTTCATCCCATTGTATCATATGCGCCGTGGCAGATGCGACTACTTCACCGTTTAATTCTGCGCACATGGCACCCGCTGGGAAAACTTGGACATGGGTCGCGATCTGCTCCCTTTTCCACCACAATTCGGGCGGAAATGGTGGCGGAAAAGAAGCGCGTTGTATCCGCAGTAATGCTTCAAAATCATCAAGTGTGTATGGTCGAATCCGCAGCATGATCGAGATGATGTCACTTTATTGCTTCTGGGGAATACTCGGAGTATGGGCATCTATCAGGGACTCCCCCTTCAGGCTCGTCATTCCCCCCTCAATTCCCCTTTCCGTCGAGGTCCGAGTAGGCATTCTTTGGCGCCATGCTGATCCTGAACGCCATTGGTTTATTTGCGCTGATCGCGTTGCCGACCATTCTGGCCATCCACCTCTTCCGTCGACGATTTCGCCCGCGTCCCGTGACGGGATTATTTCTTTATGGGCCAACCGTGCGCACCGTGGCAGCTGGGCGCAAACGCCAGCGCATTTTATGGCAAGCCAGTTTGTTTGCCGAATTATTAGTCGCCCTGGCCATCGCTTGGTATTTAATTGATCCACATCTTTCGGATCGCATGAAGGCCCAACATGTCGTCGTGGTATTAGATAGCCGTTGGCGTTTAGCGGCGAAGACTCCCACCGGCAGCATTACGGAACGTGTCCGCACCGAATTAAGCCATCGTTTATCGACCTTAAGCGCAACTGATCGAGTCACGTTAATCGCCAGTGGTGAAACACCCACCATGTTAAGTGGACCAGCCGCACGTCCGGATGTGGCGTTGTTAGCCTTACGCTCCTGGGAACCTGATCGCCCATGGCACAGTTTGGATTCGGCGATCACTTTGGGACGTTCATTAACCGAAAATCAAACCACGGTGTTAGTCTGTAGTGACCGTCCGCCCATAACGCAGGAACCTGATTGTGTTTATTTATCGTTTGGACAGCCGCTGATAACCAGCGGCATCGCCGAAGTGCGTTGGTGGAATGATGAACGTGGGTCGCGTATCGTAGTTCGTGTTATTGCGTATGGCGGCCCTGTTACGCGTACCTTAACCGTCAGCGATGGCACCACCGTTATTGCCACCCAAACGGTTAATGTGACCGATGATATGCCCGTCAGCTACACGATGCCCATAACGACTTTGGCACCGACCGAATTAACCGTTGCATTAACCGGACCAGATCCCCTGCCACAGGATGATGTCGTTCACGTGCAACGTCCGGATGCTGGAATTATACGCGTACGGTTGTCTGTTGATCCTCGTATTGCCGCACCTTTCACGCGAGGATTATCGGTTATTCCTGGAATTAATCTACTGACCGATGATC
>SYDV01000172.1 GCA_005801395.1 Planctomycetia bacterium
AGCTCGTAAAATGAGGCCGAATAAGCGCCATGTCCCAGGTTCGCTGGCGGCTAAGCGTACTAATTTGCGCGCCGCTTGCTCGGCAGCGGGTAAATCATTCGTTAGGTAATGCCTCGCAACAGTCTGAAATATGGGCTGAATAGCGGTTAAATCGCGTGATGATGATTGTTCTTCCCTCAGCCAAATCGTACCGGCAAATAACGCCGCCGTTAGGTAAGCACCTAGTCCGATCCAACCCAGTGAAATGGTGCTCTCAGTTCCGGTCGTCACGTAGGCAATGATGAGCAACGTTAGCCCAGCTATCCCAATGCAGGCCGGAATAGCTGGCAACCAACCGGAACGACGCAACAGCAAGCCGGTTCCGGGCAGAATCGTATTGAGCACCAAAGCGGGTAAGCGATTCACGATGGCGTTGGACCGTATGGTGAAACCTGGCGCTGGCAACGCGAGTGCTGGAGCCGACTGAATAAGTGCGATGTGCCGAAGTTCAGCTGGCCACGGGTTGCAACCTTGCTCAGGTCACCGCACCGTGCGATATGCGTCAAGATGAACCGCTCGATTATTTTTTAACCCGACGAGGAGTGGGTACCTGGGCAAATGTCCGTCAGCTTATTCAACAACAACAGGTGTTAGTTAATGGCATCATATGCAAACATTATCATCGTCGATTGTTGTCGACTGATGTGATAAACGTCTCAGGTGTAGACATTAAAGATGATATCGATTCAGGGACACTCATTTGTTATAAAAAAGTGGGCTTTGCTTGTTCTCATGAGTTGAAAGACGCACCCTTGCTCTACGATGTCGTTCCGAGTCAGTATCAACATCCGAATTTGCAAACGGTTGGTCGACTCGATCGTGATACGACTGGATTAATATTGCTGACCATTGATGGTATTTGGGCACAGTTAGTCATGGCGCCTGAAAAACGTTGTTGGAAACGATATCGTTTGGCCTTTAGTGGAAGATTATCAACTGATGCGGACGCTCGCGTTTGTAGGGGAATGATGTTGTTAGATGATTCTCGCCCGTGCTTGCCTGGGCGTTTAGAATTGTTGGGTCATGCAGTCGATGGTTTAGGTTTAGCAACCATGCACCTGTGCGAAGGGCGTCACCATCAAGTGAAACGTATGATCGCAGCATTAGGTGGTCGAGTGGAGCGGCTTCATCGAGATCGCATCGGCGGTTTAGAATTACCGATTGATTTACAACCTGGTGAGATGCGCCCATTACGAGCGGATGAATTAGCACGCTTATTTGAAAGGCCTGAAAATGTCTAGGGAAAGAAACCCAGAGCCGCATTCCTTCTTCGGTAGCGCATTCGTTCGCATGAGCTCGCCGTAGATATCAGGCTCTAATCATTTCTATTATTTCGGTCTTTTGCTTCCTTGAGCACGGCTTGCAGTAACGTTGTGTCAACTATTGTACTGGCAGAAAAATCACTTTTTAGCATTTTTGCATGACTCAATACCGAACGAGTTTCATCGATGTATTGTGGTAAACCACCACCTACCGAATTGCGCGCGACTAAGGTGGTGTTGTCGTGGATGCTGACGTTGGTCAGCATTTCTTTAATGGCATCACTGTCGTAAGGCGTTGGTTCGGCAAACGTGTGTTTGTTGACGATCGCGCAATATTCAACCCAGTTCGCAGGGTTGCGACTCCAATCAACGGCTTCAATCCAACCAGCTAAAATATTTTTTAGGTCTTCTTTAGGGATGCTGGCAATCACTTCACGCAGACCGCCAAGACCCTCCGGCATACAACCAGGGAAAGATGCGGACGTGGCCACGACAAAGCCGCCATCTTTTTCCGCCTGGAGAGAAAAAGGCTCGTAGCTAATAATGGTCGATACAGCACCAAGGATAAAGTGACCATTTAAAGCTTCAGGATCATATTCAACCACTTTAACATGATTGAGTGTCAATTTATGGCTTTGTAAATATTTGACCAACAACATGGTGACGGCCGGATCGTTATGATAGACACCGATGGTGTCTCCCGCTTTGGTCGGAGTTAATTTATTGCGAGATATAATCTTATCTCCACCGTTTGACCAGTCGAGTTCTCCGAGCACGGAGACGTCGATGCCCTTTTGTTGAATGCCGATAAAATTACCGATCATATCAATGGCTAAATCGACGCGCCTTTGCTCTAGGTTTCCTGTATCTTCCCCTAATTGCGTGACGACTTGCACATCCACTCCGCGTTTCTTCCACATACCTTTTACATCAGCGATATTAATGGGTGCCCAGGCTATCCATGGGCAGGTGCCTATTTTATAGGTGCGCTTCACGGCATCAGCAGCTGAGACAGCGATCGAACAACAAAATGAAAGCAGAATAACCAGTACCAGAAGTCGCATAAGGGCTCCTAAAAAGCTAGGGCTCTGGTGAGAGTGCCAGAGCAAGTCTTAGACCGATGCCAGACTCGGTGCTGGCGTCGCTTACATCGCGGCGCGAGTATACCGCAAAAGCTTCAGTAAGTCGATCCCGATGACTGCCTCCGGCGGCTTGGCGTATAACCCCTGCATCTAGGACGAACTCCGCCACCGACCCGCTCATGTCCAAAATTCCATGAACCGTTCGGTCCCGTGTATATGAACCCACCGGCAATGAGCACCAACGCTCTGAGGCGTTAACTTGTGTGGTCGCGCTGAAGGACATGTCGGAACGCATGCCCCAGGGGTACAAACGACCATCACCACTTTGAGCAGCCATTTGCCATTCTGAGCTCGATGGTAGACGCCAGGATAGACGATCACGTTGACAACGCCAACGTACATACGCCTTTGCATCATTGCCACTAATACAGGTGATGGGCCAAGTCGGTTCGATAGGCGTTCCCTGCGCTGTGACGGATAAATGAAATTGGCCATCCATGGTGCGTTTCCATAACGCTACACCATCTAAACGGGGAATTAATATGAGCGCACCATTCCGTTCCGCTTCGATAATGGCAGCGAGAGACGTGGGTTGATTAAGAAATTCTAACCATTCACCACAAGTGATTTCCAATTTACTAAGGCCAAAGGCACTTAATTCTTCTAAAATTAATCCATCACTGTCATGCACAATTCCTGCAGGAATATAGGCAACATTTTCCGGTAGCGGCGAGTGTGCCGGTAAATGAAGGATAATGCGTTCGCCTCGGCGTAAGCGAATGGCCTGGATGTCACCAAGTGTGTTGCGTACCAAATAACGTCCGTGGTTAATCTTGAGTTCTTGACCGGCAAGCAAATCAATTGCCGTGGTATTAACGATGAGCGTGCGATCGTCACCTTCATAAAGTGCTTGCAGCGTAATGGGCGATTGGTTTTGTTTCGCTTCAACCCAACCTTGTCCGGCAAGCACGACATCGATGCGTGTATCTACAACTCCACTCGTATGATGTGAACGTAGGCGCATTTCAGCGATACGCGCTTCTGAAATTAATCCACTCGCTTCGTATTCTAGTAAGCGATCAAGATAAAAATCCGCAATTGTTGGCCGTAAAAGATCATCGCCTGCATCCAACACGACGGCCTTGTCGAAAAACTGGGCTGCGCGCCCCTGATTTTCTGCGAGATCTCTTTTGAGGAGATCAATAATTTGGTCTAATTTATGTAACTGTAAGCGTTGTCCGCTGGCCACATTATTACGAATCGCGTTTTCTAGCGTACGCCTTTCTTGTAGTCGTAGGTTTAATTCTTGCTCCTTGGGTTTCATCCACTCCATGGCTTTGCGAGCAGAATCAACGTAGAGTTTTACGACCTTGCGTTTGTCTGCGAGTACTTCTTCATTGAGTCGAGCTTGATTAAGCGCAGCAATTCTAGTGGTGAGTTCTTTATAGAGCGTGAGAATGGTCGCATCTTTTGGAACTAAACCAAGCGCATTCATATAAAATTCACTGGCTTCGCGTAGGTTGCCATCGTCACCAATGGCAACTTTTTCTTTCGCCTTCGCCACAAATTCATCGGCTTTTTGACGCTCTAATGTTTCGCGGTTCGCTCGTTCTAATTGCGCTATGCCATCATTGATTCGAGGGCCTTGTCGTAGCGTTTGTGGGTCAAGAGGGCGTAAGGTCAAAATACTATCGGCAATTTTCCGTGCAGTTAAAAAATTCCGCTGTCCAAGAGCGCTTTCCAATTCTGTTTGTTTTTCTTTGACGGCCTGATCTTCTTCATACCAGATCTGAAATAAAATTCCGAAAAGCAACAGCGCAGAACAACCTGCCACCATCAATCCCACACGCACTTGGCGACGATGATGCGAGAAAACGCGTCCCAATTTCTCAAGCGTGGTTTCTTGATAGGCGCTGATCGCACCGCCAGCGAGAAAGGTACGCAGATCATGTGCAAAATCTTCAACTAATTGATAGCGATCAGAGCGTTCGAACGCCATGGCACGATGGACAATGGCAATCAGCGCGCGTGGTAATTTTGCACCTTTGGGCCGTTGCCCCAGCTTAGTCCACATACCATGACTAACCTGATGCATGACTTTGCGTGCTTCACCGCGCACATAGGGCGATTCACCTGCTAATATTTCGTATAAAATGACACCCAATGAATAAATGTCGCATCGCCGGTCTAAGGTATCGACTTCGCCCATGGCCTGTTCAGGTGACATATAGGCTGGTGTGCCGACTGCCGTGCCGTTGAGTGTACGATAAGCATCGGCTTCGGGAAAAGTACGCATACTGGACATGGGACGTGCCACATCAGGACAATTAATCACTTTCGCCAAGCCCCAATCTAACACTAATACTTCACCGAATGGACCAACCATAATATTACGTGGCTTTAGATCGCGATGCACCACACCACGGCTATGTGCGAACGATAACGTTTCGCAGATACGTAATAAAATTTGCACCAGTTCGTAATGGTGTTCGGGAATTCCACCGCTTTTTTCTAATAATTCAGCGAGACTTTTTCCATCAATCCGCTTCATGGTGTAGAAAACGGTGCCATCCCGCAATTCACCCAAATCGTGAATAGGGACAATGCCAGGATGTTCTAATTGTGCGGTGACTTGGGCTTCATGAATAAAGCGACTAATCTCTTCCGGATCGGTGGTGGCATAGGATAAAACTTTGCACGCCACTTCACGATGACAGTCACGATCATTAACGCGGTAAACGATGCCTTGTGAGCCTTCTCCGAGTTTTCCGACCAGCGAAAAGCGGGGGGCGTCTTCATTAATTAATGACTTCTGTTTTGATTTTAATGCAGCGCCAAATAATTCGTCGCTATCACTGCCGTGTAAACGTTTAAGTATCGAAGTGGCAATCGTGCCCGTAGAGCTTGATTCATTATCTTTATTTTTTCCATAGAACCCTGGCACGCCGGGCATCGATATGGTGGCATCTCTGGTCTGAATAGCCGTAGGAGCAATCGCTTTTTCTTTGCTCAGGACGCGATTGCCCAACGGGGTATTAATGTGAATGACGTCAACTTTCGCCAAGAGATTTGACGGGACGTACACGACGGCCGTTTCTTCAGAGCTGCCGTCGCTCTTGGGTAAATTATTAGGGTCTTTCGCCATGCCGCTTTTACTCGTTATTAGTCTCGGCGGAGGTTAGTAAGCCAAACACATCTCACCACCATTTGTCCATCCATGGTTGGTTACCATGGTAGGCCCAAACTAACACACTATTATTTGCGATGACTTGCGATGGCACGCGGATTAGAGCGCGGTTGTGCCGTCTGCTTCGATGGTGTCAGTACGATAACGAATAAAAATGACGTGATCCATTTCGCTACCGTGCTCATTTTCGTTGGTGATAATGTCGCGCTCCAAGGTGCGCAATTCGACTTCTTCGACCTGTTCACAGGGAATTTGTGCTAAAGTGCGGTTGGCTAAGGTTTCTAATTGTTCAAAACTGTTAGCCGCTTCTTCTAATAAAGAGATGAGGCGAATTTGAATATGGGTCGACATGGGTGACTACCGTATGGTCAACTCGCACGCTGACTAGCGGTGCTCTTTGGACGGGTGATTAAGGACCATGACTTGGTTTATTCTTCGGTTTCGCGACGTAACTCTTCGTATTCTTCCATGCTTAACCAACTCGGTCGTTTGACCCCATCGTCAACCAGTTCAATACCTAATTTGGAACGTTGTTCTTTATTTAGAGGAACGCGATTGAGCGAACCGCCTTCGGCGAGTTGTTGCCACAAATCGTGTAAACGCTGAGGCAATGGAGCTTCTATGCGTACCGTTCTTGCTTCAAACGGATGGGCAAATTCCATCAAGGCTGCATGCAAAGCTTGGCCAGATAATTCAGTGCATGGAGTTCCATAAACCCAATCACCAACGAGAGGACAGCCATTATGAGCCGCATGGACACGAATTTGGTGTTGTCGACCCGTATGCAGCAATAATTTTAGCAGTGAAAATCTAGCTGGGTCCTTTTTCTTTACTCCGGCAGCTTGTTCCAAAACAAAATATTCCGTGTGACAAGCCTGACCATCTGGCCGCACGATTCGCGCAATAGATTCAGGTGGACCTTCCCCAATCGGATCTTGCCAATGTCCGTGTTCTTGACTGGGACTGCCGTGACAAATCGCGCGATATTCTTTATCTAAATCACGCGCTTCCATCGCTTGCGAGACAATCGCGTGAGCTTTGA
>SYDV01000173.1 GCA_005801395.1 Planctomycetia bacterium
CTGCATCGTTTTGGGCAGAATTTTATGATCGATGCGGCGGCAGTGGCCAGCATCGTTCAGGCTTTGGGAGTAACGGCGGGTGATCGCGTCGTGGAAGTTGGCCCAGGCACTGGAGTGCTGACAGAACGGATGATGGCTTTAGGTGCGCGCGTCACGGCAGTGGAAATTGATCGTGGCTTATATGGTTATTTAGCACAACGATTTGCCGATGAAGTTAAGTCGCAGGCGTTGTCGTTAGTGCACGGCGATTGTTTAGAAAATAAAAATACGCTACATCCAGAAATCATTGCGGTGGCGGCTGCCGGTCCGTGGCGCTTGGGCGCAAATTTACCCTATGACGTGGCTTTGCCGGTATTACTGAATGCTGCGGCGTTGCCACAGCCGCCAACGTTGGTGGTGGTGACGGTGCAATGGGAAGCAGCGGAGCGATTATGTTCGCGACCCGGATCAGCGGCCTGGGGTGCGAGTGCAGCGACGATGCAAGCAGCAGGCGCGCCGACCATAGTCAGAAAATTACCTCCGGATTGTTTTTATCCGCGTCCTCGCGTCGATAGCGCGATTTTGCGTTGGGAACCGCGCGCCGCATTACCAGCGGGTTTTGGACGTTGGTGTCGCATGGTATTTACCGCGCGCCGCAAAGTATTAACGCGGGCGTTACGTGATCACGGTTTGGAACGCGAGGTTGCTGAAGCGGCTATACAGACTTGCGGCCTACAGGCAGATCGCAGGCTAGAATCGCTGGATGCCCCAGAATTACTGGCGTTGTATCGCGTGGTGGCTGCGAGCGTCAATCAAACGGAAAATGAAGGAGTCGAAAATGAGTAATGACAGTGGATTTGGTAAGGGCCTTGTGTGGCTTACCATCGGCGGATTAATTGGTGGATTAGTGGTGGGGTCATTTAGTTGGGGTGATAAATCGCACCCAACTTTGGCAACGCCTAATACGGCAACAGCGCCAGCAGTTGCGGTGAAAACACCGCCCGTGATCGCAGCTAGTACGGACATCACCGCAGCTCCGCCCACGACGGGCGCGAGTGGGAATGCGCCAGTCGTCATAATTAATGGTGAAGCGATTACGTTGCGCCAAGTGGAAGATACCTTGTTGAGTCAAGAAGGCGTTCAGCAATTAATGGATATGCTTGAAAAGCACTATAGCGTCACCAATTGGTCGACCTTATCGGATAAAGATGTGATCGTACAAACGGGGACCTGGCGATTGACGCGCGTAACGTTGGCGGCGCAATTACTTAAAATGAAAGCGAGCGAAGCGCGCGAAGATTTAATTGGCATTACGTTAATTCGGCAAGCGTTGGCGAAGGATGGCATCGTGATCGACGAAGCTGTGATCGCGAATGAGGTTAAACGCATGGAAAAACGCCACTATGAAGCGTTGGAAGCGCGTAAACAGCCATACATGGAATTTCGCGCATTTATTGAGCAAACCCAAAAAATGCCATTTAATGACTATATTCATCAAGACGGTTTTAAAATGGGAGCCGGTATTCGCATCTTAGTCGAACGTGCGGCAAAAAAATCGCTGACCGACGAGCAGCTTAAAGCTTATATGGTGGAACATATCAATCGCTATCGTGTGCAAGAGGCTGTTGACGTGAGCGCGATTTATATTCCTTATCAAAAAACCAAAGGTGTCGACGGTAAGGAAACCGTGACGGAAGACGAAAAAATTCGCCTCTACGGTGTCATGCAACTTTTACATAAAGCGATTTTGGGCCGCAAAGTTTCGTTTGAACGAACGTTTCATAGTTATGGCAAGGTTTACGAACAACATGCTGATGTTAATGGACGCCTTGGTTTTGTGAATCGCGACGGCACACGCGCCATCAAAGGTTCGCGCCGGATTGCTAGTCGTCCGATGGATGAAGCCTTCGCGGCGCAGCCACCGTATCCCGTATTATTAGCGCCCGTTGCGAGTGATGAAGGCATGGAATTATTATTAGTGCATAGTCGTCGCTCTGGCAAAGAAGCGGAATTTGCGGAACTGCGTGATCGCATCGTGTCTGACATCGTTGACGCTGAGTTACCGGAACGCACTAAACGCACTATTGAAGATATCCGTCGCGCGGCGGTTATTGATTATCAAAGTTTGCCGCCATTGATTGACCAGCGCACTAAGGACGCCGGTTTGCCAACGTTTGACATACCAACAGCGCCCGATCTCGCGCCCTAATTGCGGCAATTTAAGGGCTTTCTTTGGTTTAATAAATGGAGTGTTGGATAGCGCGGGCACCTGTCGCCGACATGTCTTAACGAGTCTGTGTGAGTCGCATGGCTTGGTCACACACCAAGGGGGTGTGTCGAGTCCGCCAGGTTTGCCGCTTCTCTCTCACGACCATGATGATGGTCCGGTAGGATCTTATGAGTTACGACATGAATCAATTGCTGGAAGTCTGCTTACAACAAGGGGCTTCCGATATTCACATCACCGTTGGCCGTCCGCCTAGCTTTAGAATTCATGGGGCGATTAAGAGTTTAAAATCGCCGCTGCTGACCGCTGATGATACTGCGATGTTGATGAAACAAATTACCAGTGAACGTGGCCAGGCAGAAATTGCTGAAGCTGGTTCAACTGACTACGCAATTGGTTATTTGGATAAGGCGCGTTTCCGCGTTAACGTATTTAAGCAAAAAGGCCGCATCGCCATGGTGCTGCGCTTAATTCCGTCAAAGATTTTAACCTTTGAACAAATTGGTCTTCCACAACACGTTAAAGATTTGCTGACGCGTCCACGTGGATTAATTTTAGTTACGGGTCCAACCGGCTCAGGAAAATCTACGACGCTCGCGACCATGATCGACTTCATTAACACTGAAGAAGAGATGCACATCATCACCATCGAAGATCCGATCGAATATTTCCACGAGCATAAAAAATCTGTCGTCAATCAGCGTGAATTACATGTCGACGTACCGTCTTTCGAAGATGGTTTGCGTCGCGCGCTGCGCGAAGATCCGGATGTTATTCTCGTCGGTGAAATGCGTGACTTGGCCACCATAAGCGCGGCTATTTCTGCGGCGGAAACCGGCCACTTAGTATTTGGCACCCTGCATACCACTGGCGCCGGCCGTACGGTGGACCGTATTATTGACGTGTTCCCAACCGATCAGCAGGAAATGGTTCGTACACAGTTGGCTGGTAATTTGATCGCGGTTATTTCACAAGCACTGGTACCTAAAGCTGATGGTAAGGGACGCGCCGCCGCGTTTGAAATCATGATTATGAATCCAGCTATTTCGAATCTGATTCGCGAGAACAAGAGTTTCCGCATCGACTCGACCATTCAAACCAGTGCGAATCAGGGTATGATTCTGCTCGATGATTGGCTCTACAAATTGTACAAGAATGGCACTGTCGACTTCGAACAGATGATGGGCTACTCAAAAGATCAAGGCTACTTGCAACGTAAGGTGGCCGAAGGCGGCGCGGTTAACGAGGCAACGGCATCATGAGCGAAGTGACTTTCATAAACCTTTGCTCGTTGGTGAGGGCATGCCTGTGATCCGCGTCGACGCTAAAGCACTGTTGAAATCCCTTCATAAAATGGAGGAAGTTGATCAACCAACGGCGCAAAATATTTATAATGATCACAAGAAAAATGGCATGGACATTATTCAGGCCTGTGTCAAATCAGGTATTCCTGAACAAGTGGTGATTTATGCTTGTGGACAATTATTAGGTCTCGAAACGGTGCAACTCAATGGAATCGTATTGCCGCAGGGATTAATCGAAAAAGTGCCGACCAATGTCGCTAATTCATATCGTATTATTCCGGTACGCATGGAAGATAAAGCGTTAATCGTCGCGACTTCGGATCCGGATAATTTAGCCGCGCTCGACGATTTGAAATTCATGCTGGGCGTGTCGCAAGTGCGTCCGGCGTTAACCAGTGATGCGTCAATTACCGAGGCTTTGTCGCAGTACTATTCGATGGAGCGTGAAAATCAGCGCGCCGCAGTTGATAAATTATTACAGAATATTGGCGATGAAGAAGAGTCGAGCATTGGCATTGGTGGCCAAGAAACGTTTTCTATTGATGCTGAAGCGTTAAAAAATATCGACACCAGTGACGCCGCTTCTGCCGCTGAATCTGCGCCCGTGCGTAAGCTCTTAAATTTGATTTTATTAACCGCCGTTAAAGGGATGGCGTCCGACATTCATTTTGAACCATTCGAAGATGTCTTCCGTGTACGTAATCGTATTGACGGCGTATTGTATGAAATGTTGCCGGTGCCGAAAACGTTGGCACCAGCATTGGTAGCGCGTATCAAAGTTATGTCGCATCTCGATATTTCTGAGCGACGTTTACCGCAAGACGGTAAGATCCCTGTCCGTATTGGCGACAAAGAAGTCGATTTACGTGTTAGTTGTCTGCCGACGATGTTCGGTGAATCAGTGGTTATTCGTATTTTGGACCGCTCGGTCGTGAGTCTCGATCTGGACAAAGTCGGTTTTACCGACGACCTCTTAGCGCAATTTAAACAAGTTATCGAAGAACCGAATGGCATTGTGATTGTCACCGGTCCAACTGGTTCTGGAAAAACCACCACGCTGTACGCGGCGTTGTCGGCGGTAAACGATGATTCGGTAAAAATTATCACGACCGAAGATCCCGTCGAATATGAAATTAAAGGCCTTATCCAAGTGCCGGTAGATGATCAAGTTGGCCGTAGTTTCTCGAATTGCTTGCGCGCCATTTTGCGTCAGGACCCTGACATCTTGCTCGTCGGCGAGGTGCGTGACCAAGAAACAGCGAAAATTGCCATCGAAGCATCGCTGACCGGTCACTTAGTATTTACAACTTTACATACTAATGATGCCCCGACGGCCATTACTCGTTTACTTGATATGGGTCTGGAACCCTTCTTGCTGACCGCAACATTAGAAACCATTATCGCTCAACGCTTAGTGCGCACTATTTGCACCAAATGCAAGGCGCCTTACCAGCCGAGTGACGAAGAATTGATTTCGCTTGGTATCAAAACAAGCGATGCCGCGTCTCAACGTTTCTTCTACGGAAAAGGTTGTGATAATTGTAAAAATACAGGGTATCGTGGACGTACAGCCATTCACGAAATGCTAGACATCAACGATAGTATCCGTGAACTGATGCTCAATCGCGCATCAGCCGCACAGATTCGCATCTCCGCTCAACGATCGGGAATGCGTACTTTGCGTGATGCGGGGATCCAAAAGATCTACGCAGGCCTTACGACTATCGAGGAAGTCATGCGCGAAACCCTCGCTTCAGAAGATTAACGTTTTTCACCCGCTACTTCGGAGCTGGCCATGCCGGTTTTCCAATACAAAGCCCACGACAAACGCTCTAACAAAGAGGTCTCGGACACCATCGAGGCTGCTTCGCAAATGGAGGCCATCGCCTCGATTAAGCGTCAGGGCATGTTGCCTATTGAAGTGAAAGAGGCGAAAGCCAAGAGCGGTAAGGCCGGAGTGGCCGCCGCTAAAAGCAGTGGTGGTGGCGGTGGGGGATTTGGACGGATAAAACCCAAAGTGGTGACGCTCTTCACGCGTCAGTTGTCGACCCTGCAGGATGCTGGTCTGCCGATCGTGCAATCGCTGCAAATTTTGACCGACATGCAGCGACCTGGTAAATTTAAAGGTTCGCTAGGCACGGTGACCGAAGACGTTCAAAGTGGTACCATGTTGTCGGAGGCGATGTCGCGTCATCCGAAAATTTGGGACAAGCTTTATACCAATTTAGTGAGAGCCGGTGAAACGGCCGGTGCACTTGATGTTATTTTGCGTCGCTTGGCGGAATTTCGGGAAAAGGCCGAACGCTTAAAGAAAAAGGTTATTGGCGCATTGGTCTACCCGGCTGCGGTTATGACCATCGCGTCGGCGATTTTGACCTTCATCATGATTTTCATCGTGCCGAAATTTGAAAAGATCTTTTTAGAACTCGGCGTGCAATTGCCCGGTGTTACCGTCGCTTTGATTGATTTTAGTAATTTTATTGGCTCGTGGTGGGGGTTGTCTTTATTGGTTGGAATTATTGGCTTTATCATTTTTGTTAAAGTTATCCGTGGCACCGAAAAAGGCGGAAATATTGTAGATCGCATCATGATGAAGACGCCCGTCTTCGGAAATATTATTAAGAAAAGTTCGGTTGCACGTTTTACCCGTACGCTTGGTACGTTGGTGACTTCGGGTGTCGGCTTTTTGGATGCGCTCGATATTACTAAATCGGCAACCCCGAATATCGTGGTGCGAAATGCCATTCAGGCAGTACGCGACTCGGTAAAAGAAGGTGAATCGATTAATGAACCGCTGCGTCGCTCAGGCGTTTTTGACGACATCGTCGTCAACATGATCAAAGTCGGTGAAGAAACCGGTGAGTTGGATAAGATGCTGATCAAAATCGC
>SYDV01000174.1 GCA_005801395.1 Planctomycetia bacterium
GATGATAACGTAAAGGCATCAGAGTATCATTCATCGGAAAACCCGCTGGACTTGCTGCCGTGCGGTTTAAGCGTGGAGTCCGATGTGCATAAATTAAACCGTTAAACAAGGTTCTCGTCATCGTTCCAGCAGTACGCGTCGTTGCAGGACATAATTCGCTCCACGTTGTTGCTCGAATTATAGTTTGAATTCTTTCCAGGTTTAAGGTTAAAATATTATTAAAATAAGCACCTGCCGTAGCATCATTTATTAACAACCCCATCATACGATATGAATTCGCGTCACGTCGATTCATCACTCGTTCTTCGGTTGCAGGTATGTCCGCCAGTGCGCTATATCCACCCTGAAAAACACCCATGGAATCATTGATGCCAAAAAAGGCCGCCGTGATATCCACTGGCGAGCTATTTTCGACACTTAAATAAACCGCGTAATTTCGCGCCATAAAACAAGACATCGCCCGCGCAAACGCTGCATCACTGGGATAATTACTAGCGATCGGTAAGTCAGTGATTCCGCCAATCGCCACTCCCATCCCATCTAATATCGGCCAGGCCGTATTTTGCGCCCCGCGTTCACGAATGGTTAATCCAGTGGTCCCACTGTTTTCCTTACCAAATAAAGACTGCTGTAAATAATAGCCACGGGATTCAAAAGGAAGCTGTGTCGCAATTGCATCATAGTGATCCATTGGCTTTTCTAATTGATTCTGTGGATGAGCTAAAAAGGTATTACGTTGGACTGGTGCTGCAGGATTTCCATCTAACCATGCACCAACCGGAACAAAGCCCGGGGCTGTCGGCTGAAAAAACTCTAACACATCACGCACAACAACCGGTTTACCAGAAGCCAAATGCGTGCGTTTAATTTCATACAATGGCATATCCGTCGCATAAACGGGGAAAGGTGTGACCGCTGTTCCAACGGTATAATCTGTTGCGCTTGTATAATATAATGGCTCCGCTTCACCCGGATTAAAATCATTTGGGCGAGTTGTATATAAACCACCCGTTTTTGTTAGATATAAAATGACACCTTGATCAACCACACGTTGAGCTTCAAAAGGATAGCCGGCCATTTCGGGAATATTTGCCAGCGTGTTCACGACCTGCGCACCCCTGTTTTGCCGATCACGTACTAATTCGCTATGACCGCTGAGTGCCGATCTACTATCATTATTAAAGGTTATTTCCTTATTATTAATCTTAATATTGGTGCTCGCACTGGTATCCCCACTTAATTCATGTGACACGGGTACGTTTCCTGGAATTTGAAACGATGGCGACATATTATTTTTTTCTTGATAATAAAAATTACTCACTTTTCGCATACGATAAATTCCCTCCACACCAGTAACCGTTACTTTTTTCGTATCACTTCCAATATTAATAAGCGTTCCACCACTCGAAGCAGAGCCATGATAGTCACCTCTCAAATAAGCATTTCCTTTGCCACCAAGATAAAGTGTTCCATTCGTGTGCACGGCACCCATAATATCTAGATTAGGACCAGGGTTAATTTCTATATCACCTGTTTGACCTCTAGCGCCATAGAACAACACATATCGGAACAAATTGATTAGCTTCAATTGTACCATGCGTTGTGTTTGTGAACTAGCGAGCGCTTGTTGTGGTTTCGTCCAAGGATCCGCCGTTTTTACTGACAATTGCGCGTTGCTCCATTCTTTTTGATCTACAAAATAGGATTGCGTGGTAATACGAAAATGAAAATACCCTGGATTAAATTCATCCTTTGACGTACCAACCCAAGCAACCGTTGGTTTAGTAACAATGTTCGGGTTAGCTTGGTAATTATCAGTATAGGCAGTTGCCAATTTGTCTTCCGAATCCATACGCCCATTGCCATTGGTATCAGCAATCGTCTCGCTGTATATTTTCACCGGCTCAATTCGCCAGAACACTAAACAATTACCAACCCACATGCCAGTCGACTTTAAATCCTTACCGGCATAATAACCCTGTTGCAGCCAACGATCAATAACCGCCAAAGTTGATTCGTTACCACCATTATTGACGTCTTCGGTCAATGCATTGAGATCGCCACTACTGTCTACTAATTTTGTCTCTACCAACGCAGCAACCGTTTCTGCTGCATAGGCCGCCTGCTGTCGAGCAAGATTCACAGATTGCAAATTTCGCGTACCAACCAAGCGGTCAGAGCTCAGCGCCAAGACCGCAGCAACACCACTTAAAACTATTAGCGTGGCGACGAGTACATTGGCATGACGATTGGAGTTAATTTTGTACGGCATGATTGGCTCCTTTTTCATTTAAAGCGTTATTATTCTTGATAAATACTACGCATTGCCACGGTTAGATCGATCGTCCGAGCAACCGTTGCAGCAGCGCCTACATCATTTGGGTCACGTTTGATTTGCAGTGAAACTCGAACCTGATTTTCATTTAACATGGGATCTTCTAAATAAGTTGTAAACGTAGCGTCTTCAACACCTTCAATTAATTCAGCATCTAAAATCCAATCTGATGCCTTTGGCTGAGGTCCCGTATAGCCGTTGAGATATTTACGCATCAAACCATTCCTGCCGCGACTATTTTTCTCAATCACATAGAGATAATGTCTTAGCAAGGTAGGATTCTGATTTTGATCAAAGTTCCGACCAGCTTCCCATGATTCCCATACCGCAGCAACATACCATTGCGGATCGGCAACATAGGCGGGATTCATAATCATAAAAGGCGTTGGGGCAGCGTCTTTATATTGTTCAAAATCAACCGGTTTAACGCTTTCATCGTTAAAATTCACCTGTCCGTAACGATCTTTAAATGGCTTATCGGACACGGTCATCGACGTACGCAATTTAATAAATTCAATTGATTTTCTGTCCGTCGATACTGCTGGAAATAGCGATATTCGTTTACCATTCACATCACGTTTGGCCTGATCGAACACTGGATCATAATCAAAAAACCAAGCCGCATTTGCCAAATCTTGAATGACAACATTTTGCAGGCGTATCGTATCTGTATCAAGATCATTTCTCGACTCATCAAAATTGGCGTAATTCGTGGCACTTACCATCGACTGCAAGACCGCAACCATTACGGCACTAAATAAACTCATCGCGATAATGACTTCTAGCAACGACATAGCGCGAGTCAGTACATAGTTTTTCATTATTTCCTCCGAGACACAACGACTTCATGCCAACGAATACCACCAACCGCAGATTCCCAACTAATTAAAACACGCATCAGAACCGCACTTTTAACTTCACTTAAATTCAAAGCATTGGGGTCGTCTGGTAAATAAATTTCATCGTCAGTGCCCAAATCGGCCGTCGGCACTTTTCCTTGAATGGGATCTCCCACCGCTTCCCGCCAGATGAGGCCTGGGTTTCTTTTTTTCGCTTTTACTTCCTCACTATCCCCGGCTTTATCTTCCGCTGCCATCAGCTCATTAACCCTTTCGACAAGTCTCATCTGATAATATTCGAGATAAACTTTTAAATTTCTAACTCCACTTGGTGACGATAATATCCCAAGAGCAATTAAGTCATCTTCTGGTCGTTTGGCTTTTTCCTGCATGGGTGGCGTTACTGTGGGGTCCATCGATGGCGTGAAAACCAACTGCTTGGTTGCTCGACGATGCCACGACCAAGCGTTATGGCCTGGAACAGCATCCATGTATTTACCAAGACTGTCCCAACTGGCTCCCTGAAGACGCTCAACCATTACTTGAGCAATCGCTTGCGCCTTTAATTCTTCTTCAAGCGCAGCGCGACCTTGATGAAGCGTAAAGATAGTTCCAATCGCCACCGATAAAGCTGACGCTAAAATTACGATAGCGATCATGACTTCCAATAAAGAAAAACCGTGACGGTTTGCGCCCCTCTGTTCCATGGATAAAATTAATTGCATGTTTGTAATATTCATGAGTTCGACTCCTCGTGATATTAACTAAACTAATGATCGTCTAGTTTCACTGGAGAAACTTTAGGCCGTCTGATTTGACACACCACTAAAAAGTCGATTGGCCCTATTTTCGTTTAACCACCAAAAGGTGTCAGCAATCGTCAAACGCCAGTGCCGCTGCCTGTAGGGTTTGATCTATTTCCGCCGTTCCATGCGCACTGGACCAGAAGGCCGCTTCGAATGGGCTCGGTGCCAGATAGACGCCATTGCGATACAAAGCCAGACAGAATTTTTGCCAACGTTTAGTGTCGCTCTGTAACGCGTCTGCGAACGATGAAATGGGTTTTTCGCTAAAGAAAAAGCCCCACATGGTACCACTTTGGGCAAATTGAATCGGAATCTTTCGTTTTGCGGCGAGATCACGCAAACCGGTCAACAAACGAGTTAATTGGGCAGCCTGATGTGGATAAAAATTAGTTTTACCGACCTGTTTGAGCGTCGCTAATCCGGCAGCGACAGAAATCGGATTACCACTTAACGTACCGGCCTGATAGCAGTTACCGAGTGGAGCCAAATGAGCCATCAGGTCCCGACGACCGCCGTAAGCGCCAACTGGCATACCTCCTCCAACGACTTTGCCTAAACAGGTCAAATCTGGCTGCACCTGGCATAGACGCTGATAACCGCCCCAAGCCGTGCGGAAACCCGTCATGACTTCATCAAAGACAAGCAAAGTACCATGCGCATCACAAAGCGCCCGTAAGCTCTTGAGATAACCTGGTTTGGGTAAAATTAATCCCATATTTCCAGCCACTGGTTCGATGATAATTGCGGCTATGCGACGACGATTTTTACGAAAAACACGCTCCATAGCAGCCACGTCATTATACGGCACTGAAATGGTGTGAGCGGCAAAACTAACAGGGACTCCAGCGGAATCTGGTTGGTTTAAAGTAGCACAACCACTTCCAGCTGCGACCAACAGGTAATCGGCATGGCCATGGTAGCAGCCGTCGCACTTAACAATGATGTCACGGCCGGTTGCAGCGCGGGCTAATCGCAATGCGCTCATCGTTGCTTCGGTGCCAGAACTCACCAAGCGTAATTGGTCCATTCCCGGTAAGGCCTTGCAGATCAGGGTCGCTAATTCGGTTTCGCTCGGAGTTGAAGCTCCGAAGCTAAGTCCTTTTACTGCAGCTTGTTGAACAGCTCGCACTACTTTTGGATGAGCATGACCTAAAATGAGCGGTCCCCAACTGAGTACATAGTCAATGTAGCGACGACCATCTGCATCAGTGAGATATGCGCCTTTTCCCTGAACGATAACAGGAGGAGATCCACCTAAGCGATTAAATGCGCGAACCGGCGAATTCACCCCGCCAGGTATTCGCTGTTTGGCCGCAGTGAAAAGTTTGCGTGAGCGTGGACCAGCGACCAAGGATGTTTTCGTCATAGCTCGTTCGTCGCAAACTTCTCTCCTCTAAGCAAGAACGAAGTCGCTAACATCACATGACGTGTACACAGCATAAACATCGTCTTGCGGGAATTCAGCCTTGGGCCTATCTTACTCATGTGCTTTACCTCGCTAGTAACAGTCCTCAGCGTGCGATGCTTTTGCAACGTGCGCACATTTCCTTCACCGTGGTTACTTCGTCTTGTGACGAAGAAACGATAACCGCGCCGCATCCGCAGGTCTTAGCACTAGAGCGCGCGCGCGCGAAAGCGCAGGGCGCTCATTTGTCCGCTGAGCAACGTAACAACCCACAATCGGTGGTCGTCGGCGCTGACACGGTGGTCGCCTTAGGTATGACCGTCTTTGGTAAACCGCGTGATCGCGCC
>SYDV01000175.1 GCA_005801395.1 Planctomycetia bacterium
CAAGGTCAGCTCACGCTTTGCTAATAAATTTTTACCCTGATCGCTCAACAATAATTCAGTTCCTGGATCAAATCCTAATAAACTATTTAGCTCACGCCGTACATCATCCACCGCACCCTGCGTAACTCGCACAGAGGTCGATGAACGTTGCCACGCCACCAATGCTAAAGCACGTTCCAGCGCTGAAGTCATCGGGTCATCGTTCACATAGCGATACAAATGTTGCCGATGATCATTTCGCGCACGCGCGAGGGCCAAGCGCAATTCATGTGCCAGGACGGTCACGTGCGTGCGTCGCACCTCCAACACCACCTTCGCTTCCGTCACCAACACTTCAGCGCGCGACTGATCGCGTCGTGCCGATTCATCATCATTCCATGCCTGTCTCAAATTTGGCATCAGCAACGTATACAACATGTCGCTATCGGTTGCCAAACCGACGGTCGCCTGATCAATGTTCACGCGCATTTCAGGTTTAAAGCGAACCATACCAAACAAATCTGCATGGCCGATCTGAGATATGTTATGACGACGATTGCGTAGATCCGGGTTGAACGATAGTGCCACCATCACCATTTCAGCTTCGTTCAGTCCATCGCTCACATCATATTGGTTCGAATGATTGTTAGGCGCGATACCGGTTTTGGCAGGCGGTACCTGAACGGACTGCGGCGATCGTAGACGCAAGGTCGACATTTCCACTTTAGGCGTCAGTGGCTCTGGCCGGTATGCGGTACATCCGCTCTGCCACAACAGCGCAGAACTCAATAGTCCAAGGGTCAAATGTGTATAACGCATGGCTGTAAGCTCCTAGGTCGACTCCTGTGGTATGCACCACCCGTCAACCAGTGTGCGATCGCCTTCCCCGAAAGCGGGGGGTGAATTCGGACTCCTCTTACTCATGAGTCTAACAAAAATATCCGTAAAAGCCCGTGGAAAATGACGAGGTTTGACAAAGTTCCTTGGTCGTTCTCCCCTTTCATTGCAAGGACAAACCGTGTCCGGTGAACGGTAAACGTACGCGTCTTAACTCAACGCTCCAACGCCCAATGGTCGCCAAAATGACCTTACGAATGGGTCACCTCCCCTGTGCAAGAACAGGCACTGGACGCCGCGCTTTACCTTGCAACACTCCGCCCCCTCGAACGGACCGTAGCTCAGCTTGGCTAGAGCGCTGCGTTTGGGACGCAGAAGTCGCAGGTTCAAATCCTGTCGGTCCGACCAATAAACCCGAGCTTGAAAAAGCTCGGGTTTTTTATTTTAAATTTAAGACACTTATTTTATGAATTAATAAATATAATTGGTCGCTTCAAATAATTTACGCCACACTCTTTTCTCTCAGCCTTTAACGCACTAGAGGCCGCCATTCTTGCAACATAGTGGCTGCTCGGCGACCAGCGATCGTGGAAGGATATTCACTGACTAATTTTTCAATAATGCCAACCTGACGAACAAGTTCGGTGCGATTGCCTTTGTTACCCTCAATTAAACTTCGTGCCGATACAAAGATTTCTTCTGCTAAAATTTCGTCTTTCACCACTTTGACCGTCAACAACCGTTTTTTCTCTAAATTTAGTGCGCTATTTAATGATTTATCCAAGGCTTTAACCAAATCTTTTGATAAGGCGGTCAGAGCCACATGTAGCGCAAAAGGAGCATCATCCTCTGGCGTGGCGAGCAACGAACTCACATAGAGTTCGGCAAAGCGTTTAAAATCTGGATGTTTATTGTTCATGGCCGGGATCGAAGCGAACAACCGACAATCGGCGCTGCGTTGGAACACATCGGTTTGTTGCTTTAAATCGTCCACACGCTGAGAAAGGCGTTTTACACCTAGTTCAATATCTTCCTTTTTTAATAATGAATGACTGCTCAACATATGATCAAAGGCAAAGGTCGCCCAACGTTGTTGTTCCCTCACCGAGGCTATTTCAGCGCCTAACTTGGGTACCGTTTCGATGCTCACCGAGACTTTGCGTGCCTTCGCCTCAATATTCCACGATTCAGCTAATGAATCCAATGCCGGACGCGCAGAATCAAAAACTAAAAAATGCTGTACGTGTGGTGGCTGTCCAATGAGAATGTCCCAAGCTCTAGGATTAATTTCAGTATTAAATCCCACGGTCACACCAATTCCTGACATTGGACTTTTGGCCATCATCATCATCGCCGCAGCCGTACGCTGACTACTGAGTCCGACGCGTAAAAAAGGATGAACACGAACACGTGCTTCTAACGATAAGCGATTCGCATCCATGATTGGCAGCGAAGCATTATATGGATTAATGCCGTAAAAATCGAACAGGCTAACGACTACCACCCCTTCGCGTTCGGCCCAGGGCAACCATGGTTCTAGTTTGGGGATAAATCCCCACCCAGCTAAATATAAAACTGGCAACGGTTTTCCTGAGTTTACCGCCTGTGGAACTAATACCGAATAACGCGCATGCGTGATGCCAGAGTCAATTGGACCGTGGATTCCTGGCGCCAACCGTTCAACCGACCAGCAATAACCCACCACGATTAATAACAATAAACCACGAGTAAAATTCAATTTCATGATAGGACAGAACGCTAACTCAACTTTAACAATTGCCCAGGTCCTGACTCCCTAAGTGGTATCACTCAAATGCTCGGCGAGGCCCCAATACACCCCTTGTCGGAAAGCGCTTTCATTGCCATGGTGTCGTCCCCTTCCTTCACGCCTTCAACCTTCGAGGTTAGTATGTCCAAACCCGTCCTCAACATTGCATTAATTGGCTATTCGTTCATGGGCCGCGCCCACTCGAATGCCTATCGTCAAGTTAATCATTATTTCGACCTGCCATTTCGAGTGGTGCCCAAAGTTATTGTTGGCCGCAGTGAAGGACCGCTGAAAGCCGCCGCCGAGCAACTCGGCTGGGAAGAATACAGCACGGACATCGCTGCCGTACTTAAACGAGATGACATTCATTTAATCGATGTTTCGACACCCAATGACAGCCACGCTTCACATTCGATCGCCGCTTTAAAAGCTGGCAAACACGTGCTATGTGAAAAACCATTGGCGATGAACACGAAAGAAGCCAAGGCCATGGTTGCGGCAGCCGAAAAAGCAAAAACCAAAGACGGCAAAGCTTGCCGCGTGGGTGCATGGCACGTTTATCGCCGCGCCCCTGCCGCATCGACCGCAGCAAGTTTAATCCATGACGGCAAGCTGGGCGAAATCCGCCACATCCGCGCCGTCTACTTACAAGACTGGTTACTCGACGATAGTTGCCCTGCGACTTGGCGCATGATGGCAAAGGCATGTGGGTCGGGCGCACACGGTGACTTAAATGCTCACCTCATCGATTTAACTCGCTTTATGACTGGCCTTGAGTTTGATGAGGTCAGTGGTGTCGAACAAACCTTCATCAAGAAGCGCAAAAACGGCGACGGCAAAGGCATGTTAGACGTCGATGTTGATGACGCACTGCTGTTTATTGCCAAGATGTCGAACGGCGCACTCGCCAGCTTTGAAGCTACCCGCGCTGCCGCCGGACGCAAAAATAATAACTGTATTGAAATCAACGGCACCAAAGGTTCCATCGTGTGGAATTTTGAACGCATGAACGAATTACAAGTTTACACCGTTGAAGATGAACCCCGGCACAAAGGTTTCCGTAACGTCATGTGCATGGATGGATCAGCTCATCCGTATTCCGGTAATTACTGGCCTGATGGCCATATCATCGGTTACGAACATTGCTTCATCAATATGTTAGCCGACTTCGTTAAAGCACTTGCCAGCGGTGATGAATTCCGCCCGAACTTCGCTGATGGCCTTGCCAATCAGGAAGTGCTCGACGCCTCGCTCAAGAGCGCCAAAACCCAAAAATGGGTCACTGTCGAACGAAGTCAAAAATTAAAACCAGCTAAAGCACAAAGAGCCGTCGCTGGTAAATCCTTGCTGTAATCTTTTCGCATCTTCATTTTCTTTAACTCGTAGCTCGTAGCTTGAAGCTCGAAGCTCCATTTCCCAATGAGGTCTTCATGAAAGGTCCCGCTATCTTCCTCGCTCAATTTATGGGCGACGCTGCTCCCTTTAATTCCTGGCCTACCATCACTAAATGGGCCGGATCCCTGGGATATAAAGGTGTACAAGTTCCTTCCTGGGACGGTCGCGTTATCGACATTAAAAAAGCTGCTGAATCTAAAACCTATTGCGATGAATTGGCTGGCATCGCCAAGGCCAATGGCGTAGCAGTTACTGAATTGTCGACCCATTTGCAGGGACAATTAGTTGCCGTTCATCCTGCTTACGATGAACAATTCGATGGCTTTGCCCCAGCCGCTGTGCGTGGAAATCCGAAAGCCCGCACCGAATGGGCGGTACAACAAGTTAAATATGCACTGACGGCGTGTAAAAATTTCGGCGTCACAGCCATGCCTTCATTTACGGGAGCGCTTTTGTGGCACACCGTTTATCCCTGGCCACAACGTCCTGCTGGATTAGTTGAAGAAGGCTTTGCCGAGCTCGCTCGCCGTTGGACACCCATTTTAGATCACGCCGAATCCGTTGGCGTTGATGTCGCATGGGAAGTTCATCCAGGCGAAGATGTGCACGATGGCGTCACTTTCGAAATGTTCTTAAAAGCACTCAAGAATCATAAACGCGCCAATATTCTGTATGATCCTTCGCACTTGGTTTTACAAGGCATGGATTACAGCGCCTACATCGACCACTACCACGAACGCATTAAATGCTTCCACGTCAAAGACGCTGAATTCCGTCCAGACGGTCGCGTTGGTGCTTACGGCGGTTACCAAGGCTGGAAGGAACGCGCTGGACGCTTCCGTTCACTTGGTGACGGTCAAATTGATTTTGGCCGCATCTTCAGCCAACTCACCCAATACGGCTACAAAGGCTGGGCCGTGTTGGAATGGGAATGCTGCTTAAAAGATCCTGAACAAGGCGCTGCTGAAGGCGCCCCG
>SYDV01000176.1 GCA_005801395.1 Planctomycetia bacterium
AAATGAGTTTGCTTGCGTTGTGGTGTGCCTGGTTCAGGTGGCGCCCACGTTGGAGCCGTTACAGGCAGCACACTAGCATTTAATTTCTCAATTAATTGACGACGTAGTTCTTTTAACACCGTCGCAGGTACAAACGGTGAACCGGTTGCCGACAAGGTGATGTGCTGAGCGTGGTAACCAGTGCCACCAAATGCGCCTAATTTATCGTTTAATAACGCTTCATCGAGCGGACGTCCGGTGGCAGCAACTAACGGCGATTCGCCAGTTTGGTTAACCTCGCGTCCGTCGGTTGTCCGAGCGTGAATATGCAACGGTTGACCAACTACCGCCGTCACGCGCAAATTTAAGCCAACCGTTGGGGCTGGAACGGCATCTATTGGCATTGCCGCCATCGCGGTAATTGCCTCGCGTTTACGTTCATGATCGGCATTACGGAATAATGGCGTTCCTGCCGGTAAGCGTGGTCCATGTTCAGCAATACGGATTTTACACCGCCAACGATCACCTAATGATTCCGCTTTGGTTACCAAAAATCCGCCATTAAAAAAACCAACACTAAAGGCAAATCCCTGTCCCGCTGTTATTGGTACACCAGCACGTAAAAGCGCTTCGCCGCGCGCGCGATCAATGGATAATAACGTCGCGTCGGGTGTGCGATCTTGCTCTGGCTCATAACGATGAATGCGCGACGCGGCGCTATAATTAGCAACCAATGGTGCGTCGGTCTGGGCGCGGGCGAAAACGTCTTTTAATAATTCGCGCGCCCATTTCACGTCAAAGCGTTTACCTTGTTCCCATGCTTCCGTGGCGGCGCGGTAGACTCGGCTGGTGGTGTAGACGTAATCCGCCCCCTTCAAACGTCCCTCAATTTTAAGTGACGCCACACCGATGTCTGCTAATTCGCCAATGCGCGCGATCAGCGATAAATCTTTCATGCTAATTTCGGTATCAATGGCGAGATCCTTATTCTCACTCTCTTTTCCTTTGTTGTTTTCAGATGGCGTTGTTCGCTGATAATCAAAGCGACAGTTTTGCGCACAGGTGCCACGATTCGCTGAACGACAACCTGCAAAATTCGACATCAGGCATTGACCGCTAAAAGCGTAACATAATGCGCCATGCACAAAATGTTCGGTTTCAATTCCCAGGCGATCGGCTTCACGCGTACAAGCAGCCACTTCTGCCAAGCTCAGTTCACGTGCCAAAATAACCCGTTCGGCACCGAGCTCTGCCAAGACGGCGACCTGACTCGGGGAATGAATAGTCATTTGGGTTGACGCATGACGTTTGAATCCCGGCAATTCACGCGTCAACGTGCGCCATAATCCAAGGTCTTGAATAATTGCCGCATCAACTCCGGCGGCGTGAGCAGCAGCGGCTAAATCAAGTGCCTTCACATATTCATCATCGTGTACCAGCGTATTCATCACTAGGTAACATTTCACCCCATGATGATGTAAATACGCGACATGCTGCGGTAATTCGGCTTTGCGGAAATTTTCAGCTCGTCCACGCGCATTAAAATGCCGAAGTCCTAAAAACACGGCGTCAGCCCCACCGGCGACCGCCGCTGGTAAACACTCCGGCGATCCCACCGGCGCTAATACTTCAGGACGACGACGTTTGACGGTCATGGGTTGGCTGGTGGCGAAACAACAGGTTTTGAAGCCGCTGGCACTGGCGCTGGCGGTTGCACGGAAGCCCGTTCACGCAACTCCATCGGCATATTAGGACAGGCACGGTAGGCATATAATAAACGTTGCGCCATAACATCACCCTGAGTTGCGGCGGTGCCCCACTCTTCAAAAACGCTCAACATTTTAGGCCGTTCTTGCCACCAGGATACCGTCCAACCAACATTCTGAGGTAATGGCGCAAATGAAAACCATTCGCTTTGGCCCTGAGCGTCCGTACGGGTGAATAAAAATACTCCTGGTGCACCAGCTGATTCCCAACTTCCCGCCGACATACGTTGCTGTAATTGTAATTCCGCTGGTTGCTCGCCACCGCGTTTGGTGTTGACCTGCATACCGGTAATATGCCCCACCCAACCACGCACTAAATCTTCTTGGAACGCATAATCCCAGCGTAAATGTTCGGTGGTTGGTTGCATCGTCAGCGCAGTTCCCCAATCACTGCGTGGCAACATCGTCGTCAACCATCGCCGCGTTTCTGGATCACTGACCAGCGGCAAGCCTGATGGAGCTAATTGCGACACTAAAACATCCGCGATATCGCGTCCGCAACCTGCCCACCATTGTGGCCATCCATCAATTACACCATCAGCACGACTGCGATGGGATATCGTCATTCGCTGTTGCACCGGACCACCCGGATCGCGCTGCAAAGCCTCAGCGGGATGACCATTCGGTAAACGCGCGAGGCGAGTAATAACCTCAAGTGTCACTTCGCCATCACCGCCTAATTTTTTGGGAATTGTTTCACTCTGCGTACCGATATTGATGACTCGATCACAGCCCATAGGAAAAACATCGCTCTCAACTGGATCGACAATCGTGAGACAACCATGACGAGTTAATTTTTCGGCTAACGATAAAACCACCGCCCGTGTCATTGGTTTACGATCACTCGCACTAATCACCACGACCCGCCACGATTCAGGAGTTGGAGCTGGAATTGCGCCATCTGCCATAACCGTATGGTCCATTTTTAATGCTGCTGAATTAATGGGGAATTTATCTTTTTTCGGTAAACGAAAAATCCCAGGAAATATATCAGGACCATTTAGCCCAGGCATACTCTCACCACGAATGGCGATCAACGAAATGATGATAACTGTAAAAACGCCAAACAATGGTATCAGGCTATTTCGCATGCGGGCTCCTCTGCTTCCCAATTCGCTGGGAGGCGCAGTTTGCAAGTCGATCTAAGCGGGGGAAGGGATTAACTTCGCTGATGGCACAGCACTTAAAAAGTGAGCAACGTTTGCTACCTCCGTGCTACTAAGGTCACGATTCGCCTCATGATAAACAGCGCTTTAGTCGTTCGAACAGCGCAGCTCACGAGGCTTCATTATATGAATGACTACTTGGTCTAAGACTCATGGACGCTAGAGTACATTTCGATCTGGAGGGATTAATGCAATTTTTGTGCTGCCTATTCGTTTTGGCTTTGTTTTATTGCACCATCATCACCGTCACAGCTGAAGATCCTTTCACGAAGCACAGCTTTGATGGTGGAAACAGTCAGACACTGCCGTATCGCCAACTCAGTCCTGAAACGATGACCCCTGGGAAGCGCTATCCGCTGGTTATTTTTTTGCACGGTGCAGGCGAGCGTGGCAGCGATAATGACAAGCAATTAAAGAACGTTGCGCGCATTTTTGCAGAAGACGCCAATCGTACGGCTTTCCCTTGTTTTGTCATTGCGCCGCAATGTCCAGAAGGCAAACGCTGGTGCGAAGTCGATTGGAGCGATGCCAAGCCACATAAGACACCAGAACAGCCAAGTGATCCGATGAAATTATTACTCAAACTCATCGATCAACTGCGCCAACAACCGAATATTGATCAGTCCCGATTATATGTCATGGGATTATCCATGGGCGGTTTCGGTACCTGGGATTTAGTCACTCGCCGTCCGGAACAATTTGCTGCTGCCATTCCTGTCTGTGGCGGGGGCGATGTCGAAGCCGCGCCTCAATTACATAAACTGCCAGTATGGCTTTTTCACGGTGACAAAGACACCGTGGTTAAAACCG
>SYDV01000177.1 GCA_005801395.1 Planctomycetia bacterium
AACGGAGATCCTTTATTGTCGCCCGTCGTCAGTGATTGGCACGTCATTGGGCCATTTCCAAATGAAAATTATTCGGCCTATGAAAACCCACCAGTCAATGTCAAACAACTGGACATTAAAAAATCAGTCGGTGACAAAACCTGGGTTCGACCAGCGAAAGAAGCCTATCGCGACGATGTGCTCGATCTCGCGCGTTTGTTAAAAACGGATAATTTTGTGGCTTTTGCCTATCGCTCATTTTCAGCCTCCCTTGGCGAAGGTGAACTTGCGATTGGTTCAGATGATGGATTAGTGGTGTGGTTTAACGGCGAACGGGTGCATGAAGATCGAGACAATCGCGCGGTGCAACCTGGACAAATTCGTATCCCTGTCCGATTTAAAGCAGGAACTAATACGCTACTATGCATGGTCCAACAAGGCTCTGGTGAATGGGGTCTTCATGTGCGTATAAATGGTGCCAACGATGACCACGCTCTGGCATCGGTGCTGAATTCCTTCGCTTCAAGCGCGACCAGTCGGGAACGATTAGTCGCCGCCATTAAAGATATCATAACCACCGAACTCAGCGCCAATCGAAATGAAGAGGCGATTGCCCTCGCTCGCCTAGCCACTCGTGCGCTGGCTGATCAAGCTCAAGCCGTGAGTCCGATGGTCGATCTCCTCATTACTGATCAGCGCGATCAACCACGTCCATTAACTGACTCCAAAGCCGCCGTGCGCTGGTTATTGTCAATGAGCCAACGCCGCGCTTTAAATAATTCCGCCAACTTTATTTCCGCATTACCAAAACGAGCCGCTCATTTATTATTGCATGATGCTGATCCGGCGGGTGCCGTTGATGTACTGCAGCAGCATATCGGGTTAACTTTAGACGCGACAATTCATACGCGCTTATTAGTTGAGCTAGGTGATACGTATCGTCTTGCCGGTTATCCACACCAGGCAGCACATTATTATCGCCGCGTAATTGATCGTCCCGATGCGTTTGCTGACCTCGTTACTCGTGCTAAAGATGGATTAGTCCATGTCCGAGGCGCACGTAGTGACAGTGCAACCTTTGCCACGTCATTGGATGCCGCAACCTTAGTCGCCACCGGTGACCGCGCCTTAGCCGCAAACGATGCCACGCGGGCCGTGCGCAGTTATCAACGGGCCTTGGATCTCTACAGCACCGCATTAATTCCTGATGCTGATGGACGCGTGGTCGGTATTCCCGCCCTCGTCGGCGAACGTTTGCGCGCATTGGATAAAGACGCCGCTGATATATATCGGAAATTAGCCGATCGTCGTGCCAATGAAGCGCTTGAGCGTGCCGGCAATAATCTCACTGAGCTAAGTCAGGTTGCCAATGCTTATCCCGCAACCGGCGCAGCAGCACTGGCTTATCAACGATTAGGTGACGCTTTATTAGTACGTGGCGCGGGCTCGCATGCTTATGCCGTGCTACAACGATTAGCTGCACCAACAGACAGCGCATTAGCCGTGGTATTGGCGGCAAAACGTGCTTATGCCGTTGAATTAATTGGTGATCGAAAAACAGCATTAGCTGAACTAGATCAATTAGCGATCGCACATAAGGGCACCTCGCTCACCGTGCGTGGACAAATGATGCCGATTGCCGACTACGTCGCGGAACGTCGCGCCGCAGTTACCAAGTTAACGACTTCATCCAATTGGCCGACTGCTGGAGGTTCAGCACAACGCACCGGTCACGCATTTTCAATTCCAAACTTTGATGGCTGTCACCTACAAATAACCCTACCTGTTCCGCTCGCTGATCGCATCGAACCACTTCGATTTGCTCCCAGCTCGTATCGCCATTTGGCCATGCAGCCGACCGTCGTGGATGATATCGCCTACGTCGATACGGGCACTGACATCATCGCGATTAATCTGGCAGATGGCAAACCACGTTGGCGCTCACACAACAATGTCATCAATAAAATCTCATCCGAATTTAACGACAATCCAGATCGCACGATCAGCGTTGAATCTGGTTTGGTCGTGAGTCGTGTTGCCCAGGGCGATGTACACACCATCGAAGCGCGTGATGCCGCCACCGGCACCGTACGCTGGGCCAGTGCAACCTCGCTAGGCGCAGTTAATGCCATTAGTCCCCCTGCGGTCGCAGATGGCTTGGTTTTCGCCATGTTCCACGACCGTGACCAACGCTACCGCAATACCATGGCGGCATTCGATTTACGTACGGGACAATTACGTTGGCGCACAGCATTGGGCGATGGGGTCGGTAATTTAGTATTAGCAACTCAACAAGAAATAACGCTCGGCAATCATATCGCTGCACCATCCGTCAGCGGCGGGGTGGTTTATCTTGCGACCGATATGGGCAGCGTGGTTGCCCTCGAAGCACTCACTGGTCGAATTGAATGGGTATCTCATTATCAACGCGCACGACTCGACCCACAAGGCAGCACGGCCATTATCCGGCACCTAGCAAATCGTGCTCCACGAGTGTTGATAGATGAGCAAACTATCTTTGTTGCACCACGTGATTCCCTCGCGCTGCTAGCTTTTCGCCGCAAGGACGGCGCACTGCGTTGGCAGCATCCTCTCAGTGATTGCAGCGTCATTTACGGCTTTACCACCGATGGCTTAGTTTTTGCCGGAGACGGTATTACCTGCGTGACGCGCGCCGACGGTGCAGTGCGTTGGCGCTGGCAGCCAACAACTGATGTCACCTTAGTCGGAGGCGGTCTGGTCAATGATAAACGAGTACTCGTCAGCACCACTTCAGCACTCATATCCCTGTCTACTCAAGATGGACGACCAATAGATCATCAATCCTGGGCAAATCTATCAAACGGTTTTCCCGTCGGTAATTGGATCGCAGCAGGACAGCGCTTAATTGCTGTCGGCGAGGATCGCTTACTCATGTTTGCGGCAGGGGAAACAAAAACCATGACCGCGCAGATCGCTGCACCACCAGTGCTGGCTTTGCCTATCAGTGGTTTACCTTCTTTGCCATTTGTCGCTCCAGTAGCTGTTCATTGGCATTTATCTGCCACTGATGCCGCACAAGTGCACAACAATAACAATATGACCTGCATTGATTTTGGTCATCGATTAGTGCGCATGGCAGACGATGGTCGTTCAGTGTTGTGGTCATCCGATCAGACCAGCCAGTTCGAAGAATTAATATTCGATGCAGGTGTTTTACTGGCCATTCATCAGCGCTATTTAATTGCCCGTGATCCCCAAACCGGAAATCTGCTCTGGAGTCAACCGGTTCTCTGGGATGACTGCGGATTTAGTTTAGACCAAGATGATCGCAAACATCGCACCATTGAACGTGCACTCATCGATGCACATGCCGGATTGGTCCTGATTCGTTCAGCGAAAAGTGGCCTAATTACCATCGTCGACGCTCGCACAGGTCAGCAACGCGCGCGTTTTTCCATCAGCGGAAATTTATCATGGTGCGGCTTAAGTCATGGATTCGTCATAGCAGTACGCCAACAAAATGATCGTCTGGTTATTGAAAAACGCTCATTAGACGGTGTCCTTGTCTGGAGTGGAAATATGGACAACGGCAGTAAAAACGTGCGTACGGTAACCGCAACTTTTGATGCCAACCGACAAAATTTATATGTCGTGGGTGAGCATATGGTTGGCGCAATAACTTTGGCAAATCCTGCAATAACGTGGTCACAAGTAAAAGAAATCGGTGAATATCAAACCGTTCGTTTAATGGATAAACACTTATCTATATTTAGTCGACGCAACAACAAACAGTGGATCTTACAAGTCTGTGCCGCCGCTGATGGGCGAGCAGTTGGCGAGAAACAAATCGCCCAAGATGACCGCATCGACACGCTGGCTCGGCCCTACTTTACCTGCTCACGCTGGATTACCTTTTCGCGATGAAAACAAAAAGAAACGGGAGATGTGGTTTGTTTGAGCGACACGTTAAACGAAGTCTGGAGTATCGATCTTGGCTCGTCTAAACAACGTCGGCGCTTAGTTGGTCGTGCCGCCATTGGCGACACCTTAGTGCTCATCACGGCAAGCGATCATAACGGCGCTTGTCACTGGCAAACCATAGCACTTACCAATGGTCGCGTCACGGGTACCGGTTTAGTGCCTGGCTTATTTATTACTGATCGCGATCAAACCGTCAGTGCAACTGCCGTAGGCAATACCCTCCTTTGCGCCATTAATGATGGTGTGATAGGGCTATCAGCAATTCCCAATGTTGCAGCACCACAAAATCCTATTGCATCAGCCATCACGTTGGCCCGCACACAGACTACGCAACAGGGCGAAGGTGATACGTTTTTAGCGTTATACGCCACGCCCAAAGCACCGGCGCTGAGCACGAGCAATGCTATGATAGTAGATGGTTTACTAAACGACTGGAAAAACATTTCTACTACGGCACTCGATGCGCCCAGACAGAATAATAAATCCGTAAATAACGCGCGTGACATAACCGGACAAATCGGCATTCAATGGGATGCAAATTTCGTCTACGTCGGCCTTGCGATACAAGATGATATTTTCCAACCGCCCGTACCAGGTGCAGAATTACGTAGTGGTGACAGTATCGTGATCGGCATTGATCCAGAGGCCAATGATGACCCACAAAGTCGTCCTATCGTACTGGCACTCGGACTGGTTAATGGTCAAACGCAAATGGTTATGGTTCAAGGACAATCACTTAATTTAAACCTCGACGATTCGACGACGCCAACTGAATCCGCCAACATCATGGCACGACTCGTCCGCCAAGCTGACGGCTACACCGGAGAGATTGCCATTCCGTGGAGCATGTTACGGCCTAATCCACGCGAACGCCCAGGACATCGATCAAATTTGGGCCTCTCGGCTTTAGTTTTTGATCATGATGGTGAAAAAATTCAACACGCCTCCTGGGGTGCTGGCTTAGCCCATGCCATCGATGCTCGACGTTTTGCTCGAGTTATCTGTATGGATTTAACCGGTGAACGTATCGCTGGATATCGACGATTTATTGAACAAATGCCAGATCACGAGTTTGCTTGGCGTTTCACCGAACGCATCGCTGCTACCCACATGGGTGATGCGCAATTACCGGCACAAATTGCCGAGGTTGAACAATTCATTACTCGCGCTCCCAACGTGCCATCAACGGCAGCTGCGTTAGCAACGCTCGTATGTTTCCATCGACTTGCAGGGCATCCAGATCCGATCGCAGAAACACTTACTTTTGCCAAACGTGCTAAAATCCCAGATACCACCATCGGTGATGGTGTTGGTCCACAGACCGACGGCAAAGGACGTGCACTCCGGCAATGGGTGTGGGTTGATCCACAAAATCCGCCGCTCGCACTTATGGTGCAAATACGCAGCAAACAATCCGACTGGAACCATCGCGCGTACTGGGGCAGCGATTTAATGCCATGGGGTCAAGCAAACACCAGCCAACGCTGGCCCATGGGCTTACTGCCTGAAACTGGTAAATGGGTATCACTCATTATTCCCATTGCGGCGGTCGGATTAAATAACGCCGACATCCAAAACATTTCGTTTGTCAGCCATAGCGGCAATGTGCGTTGGGGTGTCAGTGAATGGCTCGAAAATGGCAACGTGACGACATTGGTTGATCCGAGCACCAACCCACGCTTCGACCGACAAATTGAATTTGCTACGCAAGATGGTCGACCAAGCCACGGGCTGAAAAAACAAGGCGGTGAAGCCGCCTATCATTTAAAAGATAATAGTCTGACCATTATTACCTAGGCAGCAGTGTAGTCTACAGATTTGCATTTGAAGAA
>SYDV01000178.1 GCA_005801395.1 Planctomycetia bacterium
AAAAATTTGATTTTCTCACACTGGTGCCGCCACGGGATTAACCAGCTGGCCGAAATCAGTCGTTCCTGAAATGGAGCAAGTGACCGTATCGCCTGGGCGTAAGAAACGTGGCGGGGTGCGGTAGCATCCAACTCCTGCTGGAGTTCCAGTGCTTATTAAGTCACCTGGCTCTAAGGTCATGTAGCGACTGATATAGGAGATCAACGTGGGAATATCATGAATTAAATCTGCCACCAAGGCATCTTGCATGATGATGCCATCTAGGGAGGTGGTTAAACGCAAGGTCGTGGGGTCAGAGATTTCATCCGCCGTTACTAAATATGGACCACAAGGGAAAAAAGTATCGCAGCCTTTTGCGCGAAAATATTGCACATCGCTTTTCTGCCAGCGGCGACCCGAAATATCGTTTCCAATGCAATAACCGGCAACGTGTTCAAACGCTGTTGATTTGGATATCGACCGACCACCGCGACCAATGACCACGACCAGTTCGACTTCGTAATCTGGACCACAATCTTCGGAGGGCAAAACTATGGTGTCGCGCGCGCCGCACAGAGCCGTTGTTGGCTTACTAAATAACATCGGTTGTTCGGGCCATGGTTTATTTTGCTCGGTTGCATGCCCGCGATAATTCAAACCAACACAAATAATTTTCCCTGGATCGGTGATTGGTGGACCAAAGCGCACACCATCACTCGTTATAGCTCCATCCTGCTTTGCTTCTGCATGTCGCGATAATTGTCGTAATAATCGTTCAACATGCCCCCCTGCCAATAAACCACGCATGGTGCGAGGCAAAGTCGCATCGATGACGGAAATCGGGGTAATCCACTTACCATCACCGCTGAGTATCCCAGGGCATTCTTTTCCAACCGAACCATAACTGATCAATCGCATAGCGGCACAGTGTTTTACTTGAGCACGGCGGTTCAACTCTCGGTGTGTGGCGGAATTATGCGTGCACCAATCGCTGAGACGCACCTTGAACTATGCCAGCGCGTTATTCGGGCTTCGGCACCACGGCAGGTTCACTTGCTGTCGAACTTGGAATTTGTTGCGGAATGCGCTGAGCCCACACTGCTGGGCTTAATGTTTCAATCGTCAGCGCGCTCGTCACGACGTATGCCAATGGTGGGATCGCTTCGGTCGCAAATTGCCCCTCTCCGCCATACGAATCACCAACGGCGACTCCGTCGTACGGACGATCACTCCAAATAATAACGGTGTCAGCCGGGGCATCTGCGGCAGGTTGTTTATAACGATAAATACCGGCTCCGCGAATCGCGGTACTCGTCACTGGCAAGCGTGCTTGATGCAGAATTTCCTTAATCGTTGCTGGCCACGCGCCGCGTTCTTCACGATAGCTTTTAATGGCCTCCACAAATTGTGCTAATCGCGTCAACGATAATTGACGTTGAACAGCGGGGCGCGCTTGAGCCTTATTCATTTCTCGATTCACCAGCAAAGCACCGCCAGCGACGATCGCTAACAAAATAATCGCCATGATCGTTGCTTTATTCATGTCACTCTACCGTCAATTTTCATAGGCCGTTAACCACACGAATTAGGAGCGGTAATATCCCGAACCAAACGTCAATTTTCCTGTGTCATCGTTTAGCACACAACGTTGATCGCTAATATCTTTTCCGGTCCAGGTACCACTGTCATAAGTTAAACGTAAACCAGACTGAACGACGGTGGGAACACCCATGGTGCTCTGATCCAATAAGCATTTACGATGCACACCACCCCATAAATCAGCGATTACCTTGCGCCCAGCTTTGACTAATTCTAAATTGCGTGTCCATCCATGCTCAAATAGTCCATGACGCAAACGAGCTGCCAAGCGTGGATCAATAACCGTTTTGCGCCATTCTAAATCCGCCGGACGACGAGATAAAAACCACGCTAATAACGCGTCAATTTGCGTATCGCTTAATCCGCCGAAATAAGCAGCGTCGTTATCGATCACTTCTAACCAGGGCGCACCATTTGCTTCTGCCCAAGTAATTAAACTGCGATCAACTGGTGGTTTGCCTAATGATGGATCAACCGCAACAAATACTAAAGCGCCACTCGCAACGCCTTCAGTCTGAATAATTCTACTGCTAGCAAATAATTCTGGTAAATTAACATCAACTCGCGTGCCTTCGCGAATGCGTTCTAATTGCGGTTGCGATCCTTCGACTTGTAACCATCCGGTAGACCAACCTTGCACTTCAATAAAATGCAGGGCGTCGTGCGTGCTCATATGCGTTAAACCAACCACGCGTGACGCGCTTCGAGCGTGAGCCGGATATCCGATCGTGGTCATAGACCAATTGAGCAAAGCCATGCAAGTCCAATGGAGTGGTTGGGGTGCTTGGTACAGCTTAGATAGCCAAACGCACGGAACAACCGCAGGCTAGCGGAGCCCCTCTGTCGACTTCATAAATGACCCAAGGCAACTTTCAGGATAGCGAAAGACCCCATTGTGCCCGAACCGTGGTGGCCTTGACTATCAACGATGCCTCGGCCCCCTGCTTCACAGCCTAAACACTTGTACCTGCACGTTCCCTACTGCGTGCATAAATGTCCGTATTGCGATTTTAATTCGATCGCTGGGCGAGACGCCGAACATGCGGCGTATGTCGACGCTTTACTGAGCGAAGTGCGATCTTTACCGCGAGGTCCTTATGACACCGTGTTCATCGGCGGAGGCACGCCGACCATCTTAGCCCCCGCTTTATTAGAACGGTTAATGATCGGACTCGCTGAACACCTACGGTTGAACGACAACTACGAATGGACCTGCGAGGCGAATCCTGGGTCCGCCGATGCCACCCGCTTTGCCATATTGGCGGCACACGGAGTAAACCGCTTATCATTGGGCGTTCAGTCAACCCATGATCACCACCTGCGATTTTTAGGTCGTGTACATTCTTCATTAGAAGCCGAGCAAGCCATCGCGCTAGCACGCGCAGCGGTGCCACGAGTTTCTGCCGATCTCATCATGGGGCTGCCGCAACAAACGGCGGATGAATTACGCCGCGACTTAGAATTATATCGTCGTCATGATTTACACCATGCCTCGGTTTATCATTTAACCTATGAAAGCGGCACCGAATTTCACGCCCGCCGTTCACGTGGTGAATTAACCGATATTGATCCAACGATAAGTCGTGAATTATTCGACTTGGTTTGGAATGGCTTAGAAAACCTCAATCTACATATGTATGAAACAAGTAATTTTTCATACCCAGGACAAGAATCGCGTCATAATTTGGCTTATTGGTATGGACGTGATTATTATGCTGCCGGCGCAGGCGCGGTCAGCTGCATAGCTGGTGTACGACAAACACGCGAAAAACACCCCGCCGCATATATTACCCGCATCCAAACAGGCGGCGACGCAACCTGGCGCAGCGAAACCTTGGATGCCAAGGTCTTACTAACCGAAACATGGATGTTGGGCTTGCGCTTAACTACTGGAGTCTCGCTGTCGCAACTGGCTCAGATGGGCGACCCAGAACATCGTTGGCGATCACGAGCCCAGGCATTAATCGACGCCGGATTATTAGAAGAACACCAGCAGCATTTACGCCTAACGCGTGCCGGCCGCCCAGTACAAGATGAAGTTACGATCTATTTAATACCATGATTCTACGACGAATTATTTCAACGAGACGATGACGGATCTGGAAAATCACCAATACGACTAGTGCACGCCTGCATAATATCCATGGCAGTAGGCTCATCCATTAATCCAATGGCTAAATGGACCCACACATAATACATGGCAAATGCCATCGCTGGAATGCGGCACATATCTTGCCATTCCGGCCCAATCGTACTGACATCTGTTTCCATCGCACGAATGGAATCACGCAATTCAAAAACCGCTGCTTGATCGGGAGTCGATGCTCGATTGGTGAGCGCTATGACGATGGCCGCTTCAAGCAGCGATGTGGCAGAAAAAAAATCACCATCCGTTAGTGGTAATGCTAATCGCCCCGTCGTCGCCCCAAATGCAGCGATTATTTCAGCAGCCCAGGCAGTCGTTTCGGCTGGCGGTTCCTTGCCAATTGGCCAGGGCGAATCGTCACACTCACCTGCACACTCGCCCCAACACTCTTTAACCACAGTTAAGGCTTCAACACGGGTTAAGAAAGACGTGCGCACATGCGCTGCGGCGTAAAATAGTAAGTATAACTGCAACTCACTAACCACATCACGCACGGTATCTGCCAATGCATCGCGCAAGGCGTGAGCAATTTCGTCGACCGCTTCCAATTCATCCAATTCACGCTCTGGAGCACCGACCGCAACCGTAAGTCCACGCAAATTGCGACAGGTGTTAATCGCTTGACGCTGAATAAATGCAACCCAACGAGCTTGATCCGGAGTTTCATCCAAGGCATCGCCGGCAGCCGCCATCGCCGCGACTTCGAAGTGATTCTTCACTTCATTAAGCCAGGCTTCCGTCGTCTGTGGTATGGGCGTCGACATGGTGTGGGTGGACACTTTCACGACGAATGTGCCGCTGCCAAGTGAATCTCTCGGCACCTATCTTTACTTCACTTGCTTCACTTGTTTTGCATCACTTGCTGACGGCTATTCAATCAACTTTCAAAGCTTCGACCGAGGTACGAGTCATCTCACTCCACGAACGCGTACAAACAATCGGATCTCCCGAAATCAATCCCGACAATGACACATCTGTTAAGCGTATTTGACTTCTCGTTAATGTGCCATCGCCTTGTTGTGCGGGCAAGACTTGAATCATTTCCGCACGCCCAAAGTTTGCATTTGGCCAGCTAATCATCGCACTTACTAAATCCGATGAAACGACATCTACGTCCGAAGGGTGCAGCAAAATAAAGGTCTGATCACCTAAACGACGAACTAGATAGACATCCTTTCCGTTCAACTGCAATGGTAGATGCAAAACAATTTCGCCGTTGGAAATTCGCAATCCCCGAACACTAAATACCGTCACTGGCTCGGTTTTATTTTTAACGCGCAATGGTGGCATCGCCACGCCATAACCGTGTCCATTGATCGCATCCCATGTGGCCTTACTCGCCAACACGTGACCGCGACCAGCATTGGACTCCAATCGCTGAGCCGTATTCACGGTGTCGCCGAGTACGGTATATTCCTTACGTTCTTCCGTTCCGATATTACCCGCAACGACCGCTCCGGAATTAACCCCGATACCCATAGATAACATCGACTGTCCATCACGTGCCTGTAAACTATTAAATCCAACCAAAGCGTTTTGCATAGCTAAAGCAGCCGCAATTCCGTTACTTGCCGCATCACCTTTATCAATTGGTACGCCCCACACCGCCATGATGGCGTCGCCCATGAATTTATCGACCGAACCACTATTATTGGTAATGCACGGCACCATGCGATTAAAATAGGCATTCATCATCGCAACGACGCGTTCTGGAGTCAAACTTTCAGACATTCGCGTAAAACCAATAACATCGCTAAATAAAATCGTCGCCTTATAAGTGCTGCCGCCCATTGCCATCGCGACATTACCGGTCTTAACTTGATCAGCCAGAGCGCCGGGCAGATAACGAATTAAGTTATTACGTTGGATCGTTTCATGTTCTACGTCCGCCAGCAATTTAGCATTATGCACAGCGATGGCTGCTTGCTGACAAATGGCAACGGCCAATCCCAAGTCATCGCGGTTGAATACGCGTTTGCTGTCTGGGGTATCAATTTGTAATAACCCTAAAATTTGCTCATTAACCATTAAAGGTATCGTCATCGCACTGCGAATACGCAAC
The DNA here is from genome assembly GCA_005801395.1 of Planctomycetia bacterium. Next base: position 5,787 of record SYDV01000178.1, read on the forward strand.
GAAACGATGGACATTCCTTGATCAAAATCACCTGAGTTTTGATCGTTGAATAAAAATGCCGAACGCGACTCCAATGCTTTTTTACAAATAGTCGTCGATACACTTAAGTTTTCGGTGACACCCTTATGGCGGCTACGCATAGCCTTCGCCTTGAGGTCGCCTACCGTTTCACCCAACATCAAAAATCCGCGATCAGCTTGCGGGAAAACCTCGAATAATTTTTCCAAAATACGCGCAAACACGGCATCCATATTTTGAATGTTCACCAATGCTTTCGACACATCCATAATCGCGCTTAAACGTTGAGCGAGCATCACCGGATCCATGCTGATCGGCTGACTTTCACTCACCTTCATGACAATGGATTGACTTAAATCTGTGTCATGTTCTTTGAAACCAAAAATAGAACTGGAATGCGCGTCACTCGCAATGCGATGATGTTGTATACGAATTCGCGTTTCGCCTAAACGCACCACATCACCTTCTTTAGCGACAACCATTCCCTGCATGCGTTGATCATTTAGGTACGTGCCATTCGATGATCCATTATCGCCGACCTTTAAAGTCGCCCCATCCCAATCAAAGCGAGCGTGTTGACGACTGGCATTGGCATCCGGTACTTCAAGCGAACATTCGGGACTACGACCACCGATTAACGATTTATTAACTGGCACGACCTCGCCAGCTCTAGCACCAGTTAAAAAAACCAGCTCGAACATCATGTTTTCAAGCTTACCTATGGCAGCCGGCAACAGCAACCCCCGAAACGCTTTGTCGGGGGCAAATAGTCGGGGGTAACTTCAGACCAAATGGTGGGGAGAAAACGGCAGCTAGGTTATTTGCTGCTAATCATCCACAGGGCAAAGCAGGCCGCAGCGCCAATCCATCCAACTGCTGCCATCGATATCCAGAAAATAATGATAGCGCGCTTACCATCGAGGTCGTTTTGCAGGGTTGAAATCCGTTGTTTCTCGGCAGAAATGACATTCAAAATCTGACTACGTGAGGACGGGATGTGGCCATCTTTGTGCGCGACATCCAGACGCAACAACTCCATATCTTTGATCACTTCATCCGGCGTTTGGTAACGATCGATCGGCTGCTTCGCCGTGAACTTTCCCAACATCCGAATAAGATCTTTCGGCAGGTCTTTGCGCAAATCATCCAGGCGCGGGGGCTCCGTTTCAATGTGAGCGCGCATAACCTTACTGCATGAACCTTGGAATAAGGTCTTTGCCGTCAGCATGTGAAAGAGCGACGCGCCTAATGAGTAAATATCACTGCGTACATCCAGATTACGTTCGCCACGCGCTTGCTCTGGTGAAATATAATCCGGCGTGCCGATGGTGGTGCCTTCCTGCAATAATTCAGAATCCCACACCGACTGAATAAATCCAAAATCGCCCAGTTTCACCGTTCCATCTTTAGTCACCATGATATTGGCCGGTTTAATATCGCGATGTACGATATTGTGATTAGCCAAGTATTTGAGTGCTTGGCATACTTGCATGCAAATATCGATGACTTTTTCGACTGGTAACGCTCCCTCATGACGAATGAGGTCTTCTACCGTCACGCCATCAATGAATTCCATCGAGAAATAATATTTCCCTTGGTATTTATTAACGTCGTAAACTTGAATGAGGTTTTGATGATTGAGCTTACCAGCGGCACGCGCTTCCAATAAAAAACGTTTTCGAAATTCCTCGTCGTCCGCCCATTTGCTATGTAGAATTTTCAGCGCAACCGTGCGATGCATCGTCAACTGTTCGGCGAGGTACACCTCACCCATGCCGCCCTCACCAATGCGACGAAGTAATTTATAGCCGCCAATCTGTTTATTGACCAACATCCCACCTTCGCTTTTTGCACGCTCATCGCGCACAATTCGACGTAGGGCTTTGGTCAAACGTTCGGCGGTCGTATTGTCGATCGTGCCTTCAGAAATCAGAACATCTGCCAGCGGTTTTTTCGATTCACGCACATGATCCATGGCCGCATCGAATTGATCTGGCGTAATAAGACGACCCTCAATGGCCAATTGGCCATAGCGGAAATCTTCGTCTAACTCGGCTCCATTTGTCACCACTCGTCCACCCTCGGCTATTCCGTAAATTGTCTCTCTGTCAGATTACTGTTACGCTTTGGTAACATGTTAGTGCTAGCCCACGATCGAGCACGCTCTTGTCAATCATAACTCATTGGTGAGACCACAACAATGTCTCCGATCAAGGATGTCGCACCCCACTTCACACACCCTGCGAGGTGTCTGATGAGGTTGGCTATCAGACATTTTGCCGAATGCGTACTGAGCGACCACTTGCAGGCATAAAGCCACGAATCAAGTTCTCCACCCCACCCAAGGATGTCATCATGAGCGAATCGTACATGCCAACTCACGAATGGGCCCGCATTGATGGCGGCAAAGTCGTCATTGGCTTGTCGCCTTTCGCAGCAGGCGAAGTCGGCGAAGTCATTCACATCGAATTGCCAGCCGTTGGCGCTACCCTCACTCGCGGCAAGGCCTGTGCTGAAATCGAATCCGTTAAATCGGTTAACGATTACTACAGCCCAGTCGATGGCACCGTTAGTGAAGTGAATCGTGCGCTGGCAGAAAAGCCTGAATTAGTCAACAGCGATCCCCTGGGCGCCGGATGGTTTGTGAAAGTGACTCCAACTGCAGCGAATCCTGTACTAGGACTGTTGTCAGCCAGTGATTATCAGGCTAAGATCACTAAATGATCAACCAGTTACCTGACTGTCCCAACGCTCAGGGCCAACTGACGCGCAAACCTTTAACGTGTCCGGCCTCGGAAATTAGGGTTATTTTTGCAAAATATCCGACTTCCGGACTTCCGGACTTCCGGACTTCCGGACTCCACCCATGACCCATCGCGTTGGCATTGGTTACGACATTCACCGCATAGAAGCAGGAAATGGTTTAGTCATCGCAGGTGTCACCATCCCGTGCGAATACCGCGTCATAGCACATAGTGACGGCGATGTGGTCCTACATGCCCTTTGTGATGCATTACTGGGCGCCGTTGGCGCTGGCGATATTGGCGAACATTTTCCCGACACCGATCCCAGTCATCGCGGACGCGACTCTCGTGAATTTGTTTTTGGAGTTCTCGCGATACCTGCGTTAAAACCTTGGCGCGTGGTAAATATGGACTGCAATATTATTGCACAGGCCCCGAGACTTGGTCCCTATAAACAAACGATGCGTCAAACGTTAGCCGAAATGTTAAGTTTGCCACAAGGCCGCATCGGAGTTAAAGCCCGCACAAACGAAGGTTTGGATGCGGTTGGTGCGTGTAAGGCAATTCAAGCACAAGTCGTCGTACTACTTGAGCCGGTTCGCTAAATAACCTTTTAAAAATACGAAAAAAAGCCGCCCAAGAAATATCTCAGACGGCTAATGTCGGTAATTTTCAGGTGCAGCAACTGGTGTGGGCAGCTGACGCAAACGATCATCACCTCATGTCCGATAGCCTGTCAGCGAACATGAAGATTTCGTGTAGATTGAAAGAAATAATTTGCGAGCGGCCTTTTTCACCGGCGAATAAAGCAATCATTTTGCCGTCGGTATGCCGCCAGTTAATTCCAACATTTGCTTATTAAATGAACGCAGTTGGCGTGCCGTCCCCGCCGTACGCGAATCATAAACTGAAAGGTTTTCATAGGCTGGAATGGTCCGCGCAAGTTCGCGTTCAACCGCGAGAAAGCGCTCGCGCGCCGCATTCACGCGAGCCAAACGATCTTCGTTGCTGAGTAGTTTATCACCCGCAATTGGCGAGGCCGCTTTCAAATCATTGAGGCCCAACTGAAAATCAGCATCTGCACGGACTAAACGAAGCTCTAATTGCTGCTGAACTGACGATATCGCTACCGGCGGCTTTGGGGTCGTCGCTTTATCCCCTGAATCAGCTTTATCCTCTTGAGGCACAGGCGCCGCTGATGGAGCAGGCACCGTTCCTGTTTGTGAGTCAGAAGACTTATTGTTTTTCAAGCTTTCGTTAGCTTTCCACCAGACATCTGCACGTTCAGCCAGACCGCCTTTACCCCACAATGCCTGTCCCATTTGATCACCAACAAAGCGCGCATCATCCATGGCGTCTTTACTTCTCGCTGGCGCACCAGCGGCACGCGGCGGCGACCACCATGCAGGGTCCAACGGATGAAACGCCCAAGTGCCTGTCGCACGCTGATAATTAAGCGCTGTCCAACAGAGTACGCACGCCACTGAAGCCACCATTAACATGGTAAGTAAGCGAAAAATAATGCCGCCACGACGACCTTGATTCACGGAATAAAACTTGGTTTAGGTGCTGGCTTTTTAGCATCGGGAACAGGCTGCTCAGCAGGTTTTGGCGCGGCGTCTACTGGCGTTTCACCGTTGTCTGGTTCTTTATGTTGTAATAAACGCAACACATTCGCTGCGGTTTCTTCTGCCGTAGCGCCAATTAAATTTCGTTCATTTGCCAACACGCGTCCATCAGCAGACACCAATACGATCGCTGGAATACCATCGACGCGCCAAGCATCATCGACTTCACTATCCCAACCAATGCCATCACCGACCACGGGATAAGTAATGCCAAAACGAGCGATCCACGCGGGAATGTTTGCTACCGTTTCTTTGGTATCCAACGTAACGCCAATCGTTTTAATCCCTTGCTTCGCTAACAGAACTGCCGCGCCTGCCACATTGGTCGCCACCCCCTCGCAGGGCTTGCACCAGGTCGCAAAGAAATCAATTAAGACCGCCTTGCCCTGCATCATGGTGAGATCAATGACTTCATCGTGTCCATCAACCCGTTTGAGTTTCAGTGCGGGAGCTTTTTGGCCGATAAATTTTTCGCTCGCAGAAATAGCCGAATCTAGCAATTGCATCGCCGCAGGATCTTCCTGACGTTCTTTTAACCACGCTTGGATGACGTCTCCTTTTTGTCCGCTTTCTTCCATGCCTAAAATGCGTAAGGCATAGACGGGCAAACGATCATCCGGCGTGCGATCGGACAAAAGCTTTAAAGCCTTGTCTAAATGTTCTAACATATCCGCAATGGCAACTTGATAAGCGATATACGCAGGAGTTTGCGGCAGTTCTGGTTCGCCTTCTGCTGGTTTTGGCGGCAACGCACGACGCATATCAGCCAATCCACTTTGAATCCGTTGCGCTTGCGCGGTATGGGCGCGCGCAATTACCACAGGACTAAATTCTCCGAATTGCGCCAGCATTTCCATGACGAAGTCATTTAATCCTGGTTTTTCAGCCTGTTGTTGCGCCAATTGCCACATCGCTATGGCGGCTAATCCTGCGCGATCACGAAGTGAACTTGGTAAATCCTTGGCCGCGAAAACGTGCTCCAATATTTTTTTCATATCGACCACACGCCCAGCATCCAACCACGCTTCAGCACATGCGATATGCAATTCCAATGAATCAGCCGAGGACAATCCTAAATTTTCGCCAAGTAACCCAGCGATCGCTTGGGCACGCGCCGGATTTCCCGGTTCGGTAATTTCATCGGGTTTGAGCGCTTGATTTACTTCATTGAGTAAGTCAGAGACGGTCGCTGCTGAGGCCGTCGAGTAACTCCAAACGCCCAGTATGGCGACCAGTGACAACAAGCGGTTACGCATGGTTATCATCATGTGCCTTTAGCTGTCAGAAACAGCTGTTTTTCGTGCCGTCCGCGACACTGCGTCAACGTGTTCACTTGGCGGTTGAGTTACTGGCTCAGGCGAGGATTCACCTGCCACGGTAAAATCCACATCGTCACGGTCTTTGAAGCGTTTCCGCATCACCGCAATCGCTGCAGTGCTGTTATCGATTAGCAGGAATCGCCGTCCCAACAACGCTGCCGCGGCACCAGTCGAGCCGCTACCAGCAAAGAAATCGAGGACGAGGTCACCCTTGCGCGACGACGCCGCCACGATGCGTTTCATGATGCCCATCGGCTTTTGCGTGGCGTAGCCGGTCTTCTCACGACTGTTCGTAGGCACAATCGTATGCCACCAAGAATCGGTCGGCAGTTTTCCACGCGCGGCTTTTTCTTTGGTCACTAAACTAGGAGCCATGTACGGTAAGCGTTCCACTTCATCGGTATTAAAGTGATAAGTCTTAGCATTCTTTACATAGAGCAAAATATTGTCGTGTTTCGTTGGCCAACGTGATTTGGATCGCGCGCCATAATCGTACGACC
>SYDV01000179.1 GCA_005801395.1 Planctomycetia bacterium
AAAGGCGATTCAATTTCATAAGGAATTAGATCCAGCAACAGTGACGGAAGCTTTGGCAATTATCGATCAATTTCCCAAAGGTCAGTTGGTGCTTAGGGTTGGCGAGACGTTAAAAAAACCAAACAATGTTTTTGGAACCTATCGTCAAGTGGTCCGCTGGATGAGTGAACGAGTATTGTTGGCAGATGAACATTCAGTTGATCTTGAAGCAGAGAGGCTATTGCAATATGTGAGTAATTATGATGTCACTACTCAGATGGAGTGCTTAATAAAACTATCTTTGGCTCAGAAATTAATATCAATCGTGACGTCGCGAATAATTTTACGTAAAGAACAACACAACAAATATATCGAATTATTTGACGACTTACTCCAGCAGTTGGAAAAAGATATCACCACTAATAAAGATGGCGAATTTATCGAATGGCTCGAACACACAGTAAAGCCCGGTGATTTTAGTAAAAATTATTTTTCGGTAAATGAATGGTACGATCCTTATTATAATCCACTAAAAGCTCGAGTGGGTCGTTACGCTGCGCTTCAAGCAGTTTTATCAAGTCGATTGATTGCATTGAAGTCGTTACCATTAGCAGAACGGGTCAGGTGGGCTCGTGATATAGATGCACATACGCTGACATTACGCGATTGGCATCCCAATGAATGCTTAGAGAAAATGATATGTTCAGGTCATTCAACAGAAATGGTTTATCGTATTCGAATATTGATACATTTGCAGGTTGTGCTTGCCGAATTGCGTCAAAAACCCTGGCCAAACGATCCATTTGACCCAGCAGGTGGTCCACTTCATCGCATTGAGCGTGATGGAAAACTCATGGGTGTTTATTCGTTCGGTGAAAATGGTTTCGACGATGGCGGCGATATAAGAAAAGACATTTATATTCCTCTTTATGGACCATTAGAATTACCATTAGTAACTACCCCGTTAATTGCCCCGTCCTATTTGGGACCCTAATGGACCGATAGAATTCTAGTTCCTTCGCCCGTCAATAAAATAAATAAACGCTGGCTTCATCTGCTTGTAATTAATTATCCTATTTATCACCCGCTCCCTTTTTCTTTTTATCAGGTGTCGCGGTTTTATTGACTAATTCAGTATACTCGGTGGTTTGCTTGTTCCACAACGCACTCAATTTCGCAACCATGTCCGGCTGGGTTTTCGCGACATCATGTTGTTCTGCGCGATCGGTCGTCAAATCGTAGAGTGCCCAGGGTTCGCCTTTGGCGGCGACGAGTTTCCAATTGCCGACGCGAATAGCTCGGTTGCCTTCGTGTAGCCACCACAGGCTGTCGCGGGGAATCGTTACATCGTTGGCGAAGGCAGGTAATAAACTGTGACCTGGTGCGAGTGGGATGGGTTCGCCTTCCCATGCGACGGGTTTGGTAATACCGACGACATCAAGCACGGTGGGCACGAAATCGATGACGTGGGCTGGAGTCGTGCGAAATTCGCCGCGTGCTTTAATTCCGGCGGGCCAGTGAACAATAAAGGGGGTGCTGATACCGCCTTCGTGTACCCAGGTTTTGTGTCGGCGGAATGGGGTGTTCGCGGCGCTGGAGAAACCAGGTCCTAAACATAAATAACTTGCGGCGCTTCCCATGGGAGCTGCCGGATCGTGGCCGCCATTGCGCACCATAATTTCGGCGCTGGCACCGTTGTCTGAGGCAAAGCAGATGATGGTGTTTTCAAGGACACCCATGGCCGTGAGTTGAGCGATTATTCGGCCAATTTCTCGATCCAAACGATCGATCATCGCGGCATGAATGGCCATTTTGGTGGCCTGGAAGCGGCGTTGTTCATCAGTGAGGTCTTGCCACGGTAAGGGACGATTAATTTCCCCAGGTCCTAATTTAATAAGATCATCAGGGAAGGCGTAGGGTGGTCCGACGGTTGGTTCAAGAGGTGAAAGTGTCGTGGTTAATAATCTCAATTCCATTTGTTTTGCTGAGCGCTGTTCGCGCAATTTATCCCAACCAATAAGGTAAGCGTCACGATAACGTGCGATGTCTTCTGGTAAGGCATGCAGAGGAAAATGTGGAGCAATAAAGGCGAGGTAGTGAAAAAACGGACGATCAGCGTAATTGGCAGCATGATCTTTGAGGCAGGCAATCGCGTGATCGGCATTGGCGATCGTGCTATAATAATTTGATTCATCGGCATCGGGAACCAGCGCTACATCGTCAATTTGATTTCCTTTTCCGGTAAAAAAATTGCCTTGATTATTGATGTTTAACGAACGATCAAATCCAGCTGCCAATACTTTTCCGTCGATATGCCATTTACCGCTGTGGTAACAACGATAACCCGCTGGTTTGAGATAGTCGGGTAATAAGCGGGCCCATGGTTGGCGTGCATTTTGATTTCCACCTTTGACGGTAGGCAGTGAATCTCGGTGAATTTGCTGGGCATAATAACCAGATAATAACGCACCACGAGTTGGCCAGCAACGCGCGGTATTATAGAATTGGGTAAAGCGTAGACCGTTAGCGGCGAGTCCATCTAACGTGGGCGTTTTAATTTCACTGCCATAACAACCGAGGTCGCTGTAACCCAGGTCATCGGCCAGAATAAAAATAATATTGGGACGCTTGGCAGGATCGGCAGCCATCGTGTGCTGTAAAAAGCTAGATGACACCCATAGTGCGAGTGATAAAAATGGTAGACAGGATTTTAGGTTCATGATGATTTCCTACCGTCTTTTCTACGAACTGTTGGATAGGATTAACCAACACACGTCAGACAAATCTAGACGGTGACGTTTATGCCGCCTAGCCATAGGACAACAGTCGCCTGTTACCTGTCGTAAAGTGACCTGCATGATGCGGCAAGAGGTTCGTGGGATTCGTGATCCATGAACTAATCAGCACAAGCCGTCTACCTGATGGCGAACGGTGTGAACGATGCCGTCATGACAAAAGGATTTCTTATGCGTTTCTTCTTGCTGGTCTGTTGTTGGTGCTTACCCGCGTCGTTGATGGCGGCGGATATCTGGGTCGCCGTTGGTTACGGGGGACGGCGAATGGTATCGACGGATGGCTTACATTGGACTGTGACAGCGGAGTGGGCGCAGCCTGGAGGGGATGACGGAAATAATTTAATGAGCGCGGTCTATGCTCAAGGTAAGTTTATGGTCGTTGGTGGCGGAGGTGGCGGGAATAATGGTGCTGGTCATATTTTATCGTCGGTTGATGGTCAAAAATGGACAGAAGTTTATTCAGCGAAGAATCGCATTAATCCGATCGTGTATGGCGGAGGACGCTTTGTCGTAGGTGCACCAGGTCGTTCACTGCTGTGGTCCTCTGAGGGTGAAAAATGGATCGAAGGAGCAAAGTTACAGAGTAAGGAGGCAACACATTTTCGCCAAGGCGCCTACGGCAATGGACGTTTCGTTTTTGTCGGAAATCATGGCGGAGGTGGTGGCCCGCATTGGTCGGCGGTGTCGAAAAATGGGGAAACGATTGATGGTGAACGCGTTGATTTGCCTGGGCATGGAACGTTGGTTTTTGGCGCACAACAATTTTTGATGCTGACCTCTCATAATGAGGCAGAAGTCATCGCATCGGCTGACGGATTAACTTGGAATAAAATCATCGTGACTGATGGTGGCACATGGCAATGGTTAGTGTGGACCGGACAAGCGTTTATGGTGGGAGGTAAATCAGGAATATTTACGTCGAGTGACGCAAAGCTATGGACAAAAACACAAATGACCGCGCGTAGTGCTGTCACATGGTCAGATGGAATACGTTCTATTGCAACCGGATGGCCAGGAAAAATGTTTTACACGGCTAATGGATTATCTTGGACCGATTCGCCACCGCTGAGTGCGAACGGCATTAACCGCGTTGTCATCAATAAGGAATAATTATGCAGCGTTTGTTTTGCGGAATGTTATTCGGTTTAATCACAGCATCAGCAGCCATTGCCGTTGAGTCGATACCCGCTGATGTCGGGGATCCCTCGCAATTAGGTCGCGGTATTCAGCGCACGATGACGTTGCTGGCCAACAGTACGCCGATGCAACGTAATACCGTGCGTATTTTATTTTATGGGCAGAGTATCACGGAACAAACGTGGTCGAAGTTGGTTGCCGAAGATTTGAAAACCCGTTTTCCTAACGCGAATCTGATCATTGAAAACCGCGCCCTAGGTGGTTTCTCTTCCCAACGATTGGTGAAGACGGCGGAGACAGATTTGTATGATTTTAATCCCGACTTACTTATTTTTCATGTCTATGGTGCGCACGATGATTACGAACGCATCATCGAACGCACTCGTCAACGCACCACAGCAGAGATATTAATCCAGACGGACCACGTTGGCGCAAAAGATGATTGGCGGGTAGAAGAAACCGATCCAGCAAAAATTGGCCACAAACACTGGGCCAGTTTCATGAATTATAAACACCTGCCATCG
>SYDV01000180.1 GCA_005801395.1 Planctomycetia bacterium
ACGTCAGCAAACGTTGAACAAAACCATGCCATTCGCTTACAGAACAAACATCACCAACGACTTACCAAAACCACATCACCTAATGGATGTTGGCCAAACTTGCCCAAGTGTGGCAGGGCCATTTTGACCACGACGAAAAATTAATAAGGCAGACAACGCAACAATAAAAGGTAACGCTTGGAATAATTGATACGGCACGACCTGATTCATGCCACTGCCTTGGAGCAGACTTTGCGTCGCGTCGACTAAACCAAATCCCAGACACACGGCGATCAAACCAGTCACCTGCCAACGTGAGAAAATTACTAACGCCAAAATAATAAAACCCATTCCGCCAGACATCAAAGGAGAAAATCCATGAGTACGCATGATGGACAAATACGCACCAGCTAATCCTGCAAAGGCACCAGCGACGATAATTAATCCACAGCGCCATTGACGCACATCGATGCCAACCATGACACAGGAATCGGGTTTTTCCCCAATGGCCTGAATAATTATTCCGGCTCGCGTACGACTTAACAACCACCACACCGCGCACGTAATTATTCCAACCACGATAGTTATTCCATATTGGTCAAAAATAATCGGCCCAATGATCGGCCATGATGACAACCACTGCTGAGTTTCAGGCGAGATCCAAGGCACGATGCCGCGAGAAAAGCCAAACTCTGCTGGCATATGGGCATAGCCATGCGCCTGGGCTAACATCCACGCCGTACCACTACCTCCCACGGCTAATAAATTAATCGCCATACCGGTTACCATTTGATCCGCGCGCATGATGACGGTGGCCCAAGCAAATAAACCAGCCAACACCATCGCCGCTAACATTGCCACGCAAACCCCAATCATGCCATTGCCGCTCATAGTCGCCGCAACAAAACCACCAATGCAGCCCGTTAATAATAAACCTTCGATACCCACATTTAAAATCCCAGCTCGTTGCGCCGTTAATTCTCCCACACCAGCCAAAACTAGAGGCACTGCTGCCGTCACCGCCTGAGCGACTACGATAATAAAGAGACTCTCGTTTATCATGTTGGTTCTGCCGCTGGTCGCATGAAACGCTGAGTCGCCAACATCGAGCCAACTAACACCGCGATTACCACGACACCTTGCACCACATCACCAATATCACGAGGAATCCCCAAGCGTCCTTCTAAATGGCGCGCGCCAGTGCTGAGCATCCCCATAAATAACGCCGCTGCGATAATTCCCAGTGGATGTAATCGCCCCAACATCGCCACGGCAATCCCAGCGTAGCCATAACTAACCGAAGTCCCGCTCAACATCCCCGTCACTCCGGAAACCTGCATCGCACCACCAAGTCCGGCTAAACCCCCGCTGACAGCCATGACCATCACTTGCCGTGACCACACGGGAATACCAACCACAGCGGCGGCGCGCGGATTAAGTCCCACCACGCGCACTTCAAAACCAATCGTCGTCCAGCGCGCGAGAATAAAGAGACCAATCGCCCCAAGTATGCCAATTATTACACCAAGATGTAGTTTTGTGCCATCCACTAATACGGGTAAGCGTAAGTGCTCAACCATAGACGCCGTTTGTGGCGCGGTCGTATTCGGGTCATGTAAGGGGCCTTCGACTAACATGCTGACCACTGCCACCGCGATAAAATTAAGCAAAATAGTCGTCAACACGATTGGCGCTCCACGCCAACGTTCCGCCACCGTCGCCAATAAGGCCCAACTCGACGCTACGGCGAAGGCGAACAAAAAGGCAATTGGTAGAGCACACCAAGCGGGGCCTGGGGGAATCATCACCGTACCACAGGCGACCATGGTCACGGCACCGAGCAAGAATTGCCCCTCACCACCAATATTCCACACCCCACAACGAAATGCGACGGCCGCCGCAAGACCGGTAAATAATAGTGGGCCAGCGGCTTGCAGGCTCATCGCCAATCGGGTGCCGTTGCCGGCAGAGCCCTCCAACCACATCGACATCACGGTGGTTGGTGCATGTCCCATCATTGCCAACACCGCGAGTACAAAAGCCATGGCGATGCCAACCGCGACAACCGTCACGCTGACACTAATTACAGCTGACTGCAGATGAGAATTCACGCGGACGCTCCAGCCACATGACCCAACATGAATTGGCAAATCTGAGCGCGACTACTCGCCGGCCAGTTCGTGTCAGTCAACTGTCCCCCATGCATGACCAATAAACGGTCGGTTATCGACATGATTTCGTCGAGATCATGATGAATTAATAACACGGCTGCACCTGCGTCGCGTGCGGCAATTAAACGATTCAGCACCGATGTTGCCGCAGCGACATCTAATCCACGCGTTGGATTTACGGCAATGATGATCGGAGGTTGCGTGGATAATTCGCGGGCGATGACCGCTTTTTGCTGATTTCCACCCGACAAAGTAACCACCGGCAAAAACACATTTCCTGCCCGCACGTCGTAGGCACTGATCAAACGCTGCGCAACATCCGTCCATTGCCGCAGCGATAACCAGCCATGCCAACTGAATGACGGCGAACGATATTGTTTCAATGCCAGATTATCGCGCAGTGACAACGACAACACCAAAGCATCTCGATGACGATCATCAGGAATATACCCCAATTGCGTCAATGAACCGACCCCGTTAACGCTGCCGCTGGTAGGCACACGCTGACCTAACAGCACTTCGACTAAGGCTGACTGTCCATTCCCTTCAACCCCGGCTATGGCGACAATTTCTCCAGCGCGAATTTGTAAATTGATGTTATCAAGTTCGACTCGTCCATTCGTTGCGCACAAACAGAGATCTTTTACGGTAACGAGAGCCATGACCGAATCAGGAGCTGGCGATGCCGTACGCTCAGGCTTTTCTACCGCAGTACCAATCATCATGGCCGCTAATTGTGCTGGTGGAGTCTTGGCTGTTCCATGATGCACCACGCGTCCACGCCGCAAAACCGTTACCACATCACAAACGCGTGCGACTTCATCTAATTTATGGCTAATATAAAGCACGGCGACACCATCGCTCGCCAACCGACGAATCGTCGGCAAGAGTTCATCGACTTCTTGTTCAGTTAATACCGCCGTCGGCTCGTCTAAAATTAAGATCTTAGCAACCGCTCCCACGGTGCTCGCCTGATCCAATCCTAAAAGCGCCTTTACTATTTCCACACGTTGTTGTTGCCCAATCGCTAAGCTACCCACCACGGCCTGGGGATCCATGTCCCAGTGTAAAGATAATGCTCGCTGACGTATCCGCTGTGACCACTTAGCGCGATTGACAGAACCGAGCTTATCGTGCAAGGCTAAAATAATATTATCTACCACGCTCAAGGTTGGCACTAACGCAAAATGTTGATGAACCATACCAATACCAAGCCGCAGCGCTTGGTGCGGTGAAACCACGCGCACGGTTTTACCCGCGAGTGCGATACTTCCTGCATCTGGCTTTACCAAGCCAAATAAAATGTTCATCAACGTCGATTTACCCGCACCATTTTCACCTAGTAAACCATGCACTTGTCCAGCAGCACAGGTTAACGATACGTCGACCACCGCAGTCACTGAATCGAAGCGTTTGGAAATAGCCGAGAGTGACAACATGGGATAAGCTGAGCGCAATTACTCGCTCACCACCTTTGAGTAGGTGTGCGCCCAAGTACCAAAAGTGCCATAGACTGCGACATCTAAAAATTCATAGCCAAACACCCACATAATACTTTCATTCACCTTCATCGTAACACGATTAAACTCGCCAAAATAGTCGCGGTATTCAATAACACCGACCCGATAGCCGAGCGTCGTCGTTGCCGACCACGACGAAATTGACACCGCTTCAATCAATAACCACAAACCCAAAAGTACACTAATGCCAATCGCGATGTGTTTACCTTTTACTGATTTCTGTTGCTGAATGTCGTTTTTCATTCGGTCGGAATCAAGATCGTGCCATTCGCTAAGGCGACACCGGCAACTTCGACTTCACGAATGATGGTGTCGGTCAAAATAGTCCCGCGCAATAAAGGATTTAACACCGTCACACAAGTACCACGCGGTAAATTTTCTCGCACGACGCCAGGAGTAAACGTCTTCGCACGCACAGATTCAATCACCGAACGAAAGGTTGCGTCCAAACGGATGACTGCGCTCGCTAAAATATGATTCGGACAAATGGGATTGGCATTTTGGTCTGCGACGCAACCAAATACATACACGGGTGATGTTGGATTCTTAACATTTCGCTCTTTCACAGCCTCAAATACGCCTCGACTGGCCGCATCAACATCATGATAAACCATATCAATACCTTGGGCAAAAAATGCCTCTGTTTGCTGTTTCGATTTTACCGGCTCATCCCAAGACGTGTACGCTTCTACCACAGAAATATTTGCCTTTACAGAACGCGCACCGGCTAAAAATCCACGGTAACAAGCTTTGACGGATGGAATTGGCGATCCACCAACAAAACCTAATTTTCCAGATTTAGACAAACGCCCAGCAATGATCCCTAATTGATAGGAGGCTTGCGACACATCAAAATCAATCGTCATAATGCCCGGCTTGGCGACATCGGCGCCGCTCACCGCTATTTTCATTTTATTATCCTTGGCTGCCACCTCTGTCGCAGCAGACATAAATTCGTAACCGTGCGCAATAACCAGAGAATAACCATCCGCTGCATATGCCCGTAATTCATCACCGCACGAATCTTGACTAACTTTTTGTAAAATTGATACCTTCGCTCCCAATTCGCGCTCTACTTTTTCCATTGCTTCTTTGGCTAATTGATTCCATCCACCATCGGTCACTGAGCCAGAACAAATCAAACCGATTTTCAAAGCCTCTTCCGCGTGCAGCGACCAGGCATTAATTAA
>SYDV01000012.1 GCA_005801395.1 Planctomycetia bacterium
AAAAACAAATATCATTGTCCGGTTTAAATTCTTCGAAAATGGTGAGCGCCGAGCGCGGCATCCATTCCATGATTTCGGGACCTTTTAAATTAACCTGAATATCAATGTAGCGGCGATGAGATTCAAAACGTTTTAATGACGCGGCAATGGTCGGCCCAGATTCAACGATGACGAATAATTGTTCGCCTAGAATGGAGTAACGTCCATCAGGCTTACCTAGATTAACACTTTCACCACACCAGGCAAAAGCTTGAGCAAAATTCGGGTGAAGCGCGTGATATCGGCGTGCATTTGCGAGCGTATCATGAATCATGGCTTGGGTGCACTCGGTGGTTGGCTGGAGATAAATGTATCTAACGAGGCAATGCTGGCGAATGCTTGTTTACCGACTTCCATATTCGCAATGCGAATACCATAAACACGTTCAACGACCACCGCTAATTCCAATGCATCAATACTGTCCAGGCCGAGTCCTTCACCGAAGAGGGGCGCATTGGGATCAATGTCAGCAGGTGTTACATCCTCAAGATTGAGTCCTGTGATAATGTGTTGGGTTAACTGCTGCTGATTTGGGGTCATCGATGGCATGTTAAGCCCAGGTGGCAAGGCGCAAGCCCAGGTAGGCCACTGTCGGTAGTTAAAGTCAGCGATGATAGTGAAATAAATATCAAAATTAAGTTATTGCGCGCAGCACGAGGGCATGTGCCACGTGAGGACCGATATCGCATTCGATCCACGCAATGAACACAGCTGGGCACCCATCACTCAATAAATCAGCAGCGATATTTAAGACCAGGGCTTCGTCGGCGCCGTGCACGGTCATGCCAGGACCACGTAATTGCAGGCGAATGCTTGCTTCGCCGATGGGAGTCGTTGGTAGGGTATAAGCAAATCGTTGTGGATCGACGCTACCAGCCAAGCGAGCTTGTTCGTGTAAACGATCTGATGCTGCGGAACCGCTCGTGGTCACGACTATAATAGCAGTTTGCTCGGGCATGGGGTCGCATAAGCGCCCTAGAGTGACAACGGCGCGGCAGGCTAAATCCATGCGCCCCCATGTGGCGTCAATGGCTCCCGTTACCATTCGCGCGCTCAAAGGAGGAAATTGCCCGTTGGTTCCAGGTTCTGTCCAGATGCCCTGTTTATTCGTGCCATCAGTGCGCGTGTGTTGCCAACCTTCGCTGGTTAATGTCGCGCGCTCTGTCACCACGGAATTCACGCTCTTCCACGGATGCGGAGGTTGATCGCCAATAATATACACACCATTAACTCCGCCGAATCCAGCATTGGCACCAATAATAATGCCAGGCGTTAAAGGGTGCCGACCAGGCGGTAAAACGGTGATCGCGCCAGCGCAACCTTGCGTCTGTAAATTGGCACAGCCAGGTGCGGATGTACGTTGTAGCATGGCATGAGCGAGAACGGCTTCACCGACGCCGCAGGCGCCGAGTGTGTGTCCAATAATGCCTTTTAGTCCGGTTACCGGAACTCCCGGACAAACGGTAGCGTAGGCTAAGCTTTCGCTGTCATCATTATATTTGGTGCCCGTTCCATGCGCGACAATCAGGGCGTATTGATCACTGTCCGATCGTTGTAGAGCCATGCGTAGGGCGCGGGCCATGCCGCTGCCGTCACGCGTTGGACCAGTAAGATGATTGCCATCCAGGCTGGCGCCCCATCCTTGTAAATAAAACGGTGCGGTCGTTGGGGCAGTATCTGATTCTAAAATTAGGGCAGCGGCCATTTCGCCTAATTGCAGCCCGGCTCGGTGGGCGTCGAATGGACGGCAGTGATTGGGATCAATGGCTTTGAGGGCAGCGAAACCTTCTCGAATAAATGCCCCCACACGATCGCCACCAACGA
This sequence comes from Planctomycetia bacterium, assembly GCA_005801395.1. Next base: position 1,864 of record SYDV01000012.1, read on the forward strand.
CCAAAACTCGTTGCCAACGTCCGCAGAGTATGCCGCGCGCGGCTACGCCGAGAGCTAACGGACCACTGGCGCAAGCACCACTGATGGCGATGGCGGGAATACCGACGGAACGACCAAGTTGTTCTGCTACCCATTGCGGACTTCCACATCCTTGAGGCGTGGCAGATAACACATCGGCACTCCACCGATCAATGTCGCCTTTGGTTGTCGCAAACAGTAAAATATTCGCAGAACGATGTTGCAGCGCATCGCGGATAACGGTTAATAAATGATCCAGAATATCGCCAGGCAACATCGCTGGAGTGCCATGTCCCTGGTCCAGCACTTGGAGGGTGCGGGTCACATCACCGTGCGCGGTGAGGAGCGAGGAACCAGTAATGCGCGGCATGTACGCAAGGTGTGGTTAATCGTACGCGGCTGCAAGGTGAGATATCGGCATCGCCTTTTAAGGTGAGCTCGGTAGCCTCCGGATCTGCATGGATGTGCCAGAAACACTTTCTTCTGTTGCGCCTTCGACTGTTGACACTTCAGTCGCATCATCAGTCGTGCAAACGGCAAATATCGATAAAACCGATAAAATAGATTGGCGTCATGGGCCAGCGCTGCCTGAGCAATATCTTGCCACGATTAATGCCGTAATAGCCGATTGTGTTAATCGCTTTGCCCAGGTGCCGGTCTTGGTCGAAGGAACCTTACGGGCAACGTGGGCTGATTTAGACGAGTGGTCGGCTCGATTAGCCGCAGCGTGGGCGCACCGATTGCCGGTTGGTGCGCGTTGCGCCATTTTAATTGGTAATGGTCTACCGCATTTGGTGGCTGAATTGGCGTGTTGGCGTTTGGGGGCAATTGCAGCGCCTGTGTTTCTGGGATTTTCAAGCGCACGTATTGGTGAAATTACACGTCATCTCGCGCCCTCGTTGATCATCGTTGATGATCCGCAATTGGCGGCAACGCTTGATCAACATGTTCCGCAGCACAATAGCGCTGATTTGTGGTTGGCAGCCAAAAATCAAAGTAAAACTCATGTGCGATTAATTGATCGTGCTGTGTCGGATAAAAATGCCTGTCTTATTCAATTTACCAGCGGTAGCACGGGTATGCCGCGGGGGGTGGTATTGACGCATGGAAATCTCGCCAGCCAACAAGCCGCATTTGCCCTTCATTGGCCAGAAGTGGGACCCGGAGATCGCCTGGCTGGTTACTTACCTTGGCATCATAGTTTTGGCGGATTGGCGGAACGATTATGGGCACTGTGTCGTGGTGTGACCATGACCTTGGTGCCAGGAGGGGGACGCGATCGGTCATTATTGGTCAATACCATTCGCCAAGTTAATCCGACTATTTTTATGAGTGTTCCCAAAATACATGCGGTTATGGCTCGGGAAAATGTATTTACCGCTGGCGCTTTACGTTGGGCATTTACCGCCGGAGCGCCATTGTCGGCGGAGCTTCATCATTGGTATAGCGAACGGGGAATCCCAATTTGTGAGGGCTGGGGACTGACAGAAACGAGTCCAAGTTGCACGCTGACAAAACCAGGAACGTCTATTCCGGGAATCGTCGGTTGGCCTATTGCGGGAGTGTCGGTCGGCGTTCGACAGAGTGACAGTCATATTCTGGTTCGCGGTCCCAACGTGATGGCAGGTTATTATCAACAAGCATCGCTCTGTCTGCGCGATGGCGTGTTAGATAGCGGAGATTTAGGGAGTTGGAGCTCGGCAGGGCTGCATTTGCAGGGTCGTGCAGATCATCAATTAAAAATTGGGAACGGAGAAAAAGTTTGTGCGGCAGCTTTGGAAGCAGCCCTGCATCGTTGCCCTGGGGTACGTCACGCTTTGGTTGCGGCTGAACCGGAATTAGTCGCATTAATTGAGCTTGAGGACAATTTATCAGCGCAAGCAGCAGCTCAGGCAGTGGTTTCGGTTAATGCGCAACAAAGAAACAC
>SYDV01000181.1 GCA_005801395.1 Planctomycetia bacterium
ACCGGATCATTAGCTTATGTGGTTAATAGCGTGGGCTATTTAATGGTCATGGATGCCAAGGATGGTTCGCTGCTGGAAAAACATTATATTAATAGCGAGCAAAAGCCTGGAGCGAAAGGTTTATGCTTAAGTGCGGCGACGGTGGTCGGTGGTCGCATTTATGTCGGCAGTGAAACAGGTGGGCTGCGTTGTCTCAGTGGAAAACCATAACCATGATGAGCGCACCACAGCCATACATTCAAGCGCTTATTGATTGTCGCGATGTGACGGCAGTTGGCGGTAAAGCGCTCAATCTCGGGCGTTTATTACGTGCGGGATTTCCCGTGCCAAATGGATTTGTGGTAACGGCGGCGGCATTTCGCGCTGCGCAACGTGATGCGTCGATAAAAGCACAAATATTACAATCGGTTGTGGCGGCGTGGCACGATATGGGTGCGATGCCTGTGGCGGTGCGCTCATCCGCTACGGCAGAAGACGGTGCGGAAACGTCGTGGGCAGGACAATGTGAGACGTATTTAGATCGTCGTGATGCCGAATCGGTTATTGCCGCTGTTAATTTAGCGTGGAATAGTTTATCGAGCGAACGTGTGGCGGCCTATATTTCACGAATGGGCATGGCATCATCACAGATCGCGATGGCCGTTGTCGTTCAGTGTTTAATACCAGCTGATGTGGCCGGGGTATTATTTACCACTGATCCGGTCGGTAATGAAGATCACGTGATTATCGAAGCCGCTCTTGGATTAGGTGAAGCCGTGGTATCAGGTCACGTCCAACCGGATTATTTACATGTCGATCAGTTAACGGGTGCCACGTTGTCGTTACGTTGTGGAGAGACGAATCGCAGCGTTGCCTGTATTGATGCAAAAGGCGTAGAACAATTATGGCAAACGGGATTAGCCATCGCAGCGCATTACGGCGAACCCCAGGATATTGAATGGGCAATTGCGAGCGGGCAATTATGGGTGTTACAAAGTCGGCCAATTACCACCATTGCTTCGTGCGTGCAGCGCGCGGAATTACTGACAAAAACACGAGCGCAGTTAACCCAACGCTTGGAAACAGGTGCCTCAGGTTGGGTGCGACATGATTTAAGTGAAACCGCCCCTCATCCAACGCCGGTTTCTGCCGGTGTTTTACAACGGTTTATGTCCGGAAATGGTGGGTATGGCGGATTATATCGGATCATGGGGCTGGCACCGTCGTCAGCTTTAGACAATACCAGCGTGATCACCATTATTGCCGGACGTATTTATTTAGACCTGCAACGCGCACCGTGGTTATTTGGTCGCGATTGTCCTTTTATTTATGATTTAGAATTACTGAAAAAGAATCCAGGTGCGGCGCAGCAACCACCAACCGTCGCAAATGCGAGCGGCTGGGCAGTGTATACGGCGAGTAAGCGCATGCAGGCTGTAGTTGATCAGCAGTTAGCGGACGCTGATGATATTGCGCGCCAATTAATCGGCAGCGATATGCCAAAATTTCTGGCGTGGTGCGATAGCGAAGGCGCCCGTGATTTGTCCGCACTTAATGCGGAGGCGTTAGACCAATTGTTTTTTGCACGGGAACGGACGGTGTTGTCGGATTTTGCTCCGTTGGCATTGCGTCCTGGTTTTATTGCGGCTATCGCGATGGATCGATTACGTAGTTTATTTGTTGATCATTTGCCTGCCCTTGATGTTGATGCGACGTTGGCCTTAGTTGGAATTGATGCGGAAGGCGATGTGACCGTGCGCTCTAGTTGGGATTTACACGCGGTTGCGAATGGAAAGTTTACCAATGAAAAATGGCTGTCGTTCTCTGGTCATCGGGCATCTGGCGAATTTGATCTGGCTGAACCACGTTGGTACGAACAACCAGCGGCTATTGCAACGTTGTGCAAACCATTGGTAGGATTACCTGATCCGCGTGAAAACCATCGTCAACGACATCGCGAGTCACAAGCGACTTTATCAGAAATTATAGCGTCATTACCGTTGAGCGTACAGGCACAGGCCAACCATTTATTACAAGTAACCGGCACACATTTACGTGCGCGTGAAGAAGCTAAACACGTGCTGATGCGCGGTTATGCCAGTATGCGTGCGGTGTTGGTTGCGATGGGAAAAATATTCAAAATAGATAACGGAATCTTTTTATTGAACGATGAAGAACGCGCGTGTTTGGTGCGTACCGGAATCGCACCATTAGCACTGATCGCACAGCGACAACGCGAACGTCGAGCAGAAGCCGCGCTTTATTTACCGGCTGTTATTGATGCCGAAGCATTAGCTACGTTGGGTACGGTGACACCGTCGGCTGGCAGTGGCTCGGTCATTCCTTTGTCCCCAGGGCAGGCACGTGGGCGTGTCGTGATACGTCATACACCAGTTGCAGATGATGATCTTGGCACGGGTTATGTCTTAGTGTGTCCCAGCACCGATCCATCATGGACACCCTTATTATTAGGTGCGGTGGCATTAGTGGTTGAACGTGGCGGTGTGTTGTCGCATGGCGCGGTCATCGCGCGTGAATTAGGTGTTCCCGCCGTGGTGCTGCCAGATGCCACGCGACGCCTGCAAGCAGGTGCTGAAATAACCGTCGATGGATTACACGGCAGTATTAACGAAGCGCAGGGTGAAACCTTGTCGAGTTCCAGCGACGATGCCATATTGCCTAATCGGTGGATGCCTCCAGGACCTGGGGCGTTTGATCGGCGGATGTCCAGTTTGCGCGATCGGGCATTAATCTTTTGGCTGTTGTTTATTGCGGCATTGTTTGTCTTGCCGCCAGCGTGGCTTTATCAACCAGTATTTGTCTTTATGGATGTCTTAATATGGCCATTGATACCAGCAGTGGGACCGGTTTTAGCAGCGGCCATCATGGCGGTCTTCACCGCGAGCGCGACGTTAGTGACGCAACGACTCATGAGTGATGTGCCGCGTTTACATTTGGCCCAAGAGCGCGCCAAACAGCTCGAAAAAGAAGCTGCCGCATTACCACTAAATTCACCGCGAGCGGATGCCTGTCGCCAAGCCGCTAAACCGGTCGCTCGTCGTATCGCCATGAGTGGATTAAATCCCCTGGGATTATTATTAGGCCCCATGGTGGTGTCATTTTTATGGTTGGGCGAACGGTTGGCACCTATCGCACAGAACGCGGACATAGATGCACCGATTCAAATAACTGCCACTGTGGCAGGTGATTATCGCGGTGCGATAATATGCGCGGTGACTCCGCCATTGCAGCTGGAAGGTGACGCAGAACGTACGTTGCCGCCCATTCGATCGACCTTGGAAAAATTACAGCGAGAATGGTCCGAACCATTTAATTTAGATCATCAATCGTGGGCGGTGCAGGCGGCAGCGTTAGCCACGTCACAACAAATGCGGGGTGATTTAGCTGCGTATTTAGCCGGTCCAATGCCCGATGAAACCGTTCGTTGGACGGTGCGGGCATCCACCTCGACTATGAGTCATTTGGTAATTCGTGTCGGCACCGATTCGTTGACTGTACCAATTGCGATAGGTGCAAATCATCCGACGCAAGCGTTGGAAACGTTGGGCGATGGTCTAATTCGCCAGATTATGATAATTCCGCCACCGTCGCGTACGAAGCCGATATTTTGGGCGCCATTTACGAAAATAGGTTGGGC
>SYDV01000182.1 GCA_005801395.1 Planctomycetia bacterium
ACGAATACCACAAACTCTTCGACGAATACGCCGTCACCAACGACAAATTCGCAAACCTCTTGAAGCAAAACACCAAACCCTAACATCCACCACACATCAACAGGATCTGCGTCCGGTAGGCGGACAGGTGTCCTTATTTATTATCCAAACCAAAAATCCGCATCCAATCGTCTACTTCAGCGGGACTGAGGGGGCCGCGCAAATCCTCGGTTCGCTGTTGGGCGGTGCGAAAACTTTCTAAAAATCCTCCGGCGTTAGCGGTGGTTGCGCCTAAGGCGCGGGCGCGACGACAGAGATCATGATCATCGCTGATGACGATGGCGCGTTGCGTGGAATGCTGTTGTAACCAGCGAATAATGCGGTTGTCGGCTTCGTCATTTCCTGAGTAGTTGATTTGCAAACCCTGGCGTCGATGAGCGCGTTGCTCGCCATTCGGGCCACCGTCATAAAAGACATGCATATGTGGTTTATCTGCCAGCAATTCCTCTAACAAATGTCGCGCGTTTTCTGGTTCGTGCATGTGGCGCGCGAGTATCACGTCTTGATGCAAGACATTATGCGCATCAATCAAACAATGAACGGGTCCGCGTCGGCTCATATGGCCAAGCTCACGAAATGTGACGAGCTGGTGATTCGTGTTCGGTGAGCGCTAAGAAGCTGGTTTCTAAATCGTGTTCGCCTTTGAGTTGCGACACTGTTCCGCTGACAATTAATTTTCCATGATCCATGACAGAAACGCCATCGCAAACGCCTTCAACGGTCGACAGTGAATGAGTGCTCATCAGCACTGATCCACCAGCGTCGGCAATTTCTCGCAAGAGTGCTAGGACGATGCGAATATGTTTTGGGTCGAGGCCAACTAATGGTTCATCGACAATTAATACTTTTGGGCGGTGTAATACGGCAGCAGCCAAAACCACGCGCTGGCGCATGCCATGACTGTAACTTTCAGATAATTGATCGAGAAAACTTCCCAGTGAAAAACGTTCGCTGACTTCAGTTAAACGCTCAGTAAATAATTGTCGATCAAGTCCATAAACGCGTCCGGTGAAATCGAGAAATTCACGTCCCGTTAAACGATCATATAAATACGGTTCATCAGGAACGTAGGCGAGTAGGCGTCGTGCTTCAACGCCATGGGTGGTGACATCAAAATTGCCAATAGTGATGGTTCCGGTGTCAGGTTTTAATAATCCGGTGCACATGCGAATCGTAGTTGTTTTACCCGCGCCATTTGGCCCGAGAAAAGCATGCACATGTCCACTGGGTATTTCTAAGGTGACGTTATCAACAGCGATAAGGTTGCCGAAACGCTTACTAACTCCACGAATGCTTAGCATGCGTGAAGACTAGCGAGGCTTTTTGAACGGGGTAGAGCCGGTTATCGGACAGCGAGATAAAGGCGTACCTTATCCAGCAATTGCCAACAGCTGCCGCGCATTTTCCACTTCGTCGTTGATGACCGATAGCACGTCAACTAACGCCGTTTTATCTAGGCCTAAATGCGGCCAAACTCCAGCATCTAATACGGGTTCGTCGCAGCTGCCGCTGGTGCGAATTTTCTTGAGACCGCACAGGTATTCGGAGAGCATGCACATGGAAACTAATTTGGGTTCTGCGGTGCCGACCAATTTATGTTGGCTTTTGACAACGGTGGTCAATTGAGTGTCTAATTCCCACCGTTCAGCTAACCAACCGCCGATTTCGGCATCATCGGTGTCGAGGACTTCGCGGCAGGCTTTGGTGAAACTCATGCGATATTCGCGTGCGACCGCAATAATGGTGCGAGTTTCTTCGGCAGCGTTTTCGGCTAAAATAACTTTTCCGATGTCTTTTAAGAGGCCTATAGTGAAACCCAATTCAGGATCACAGATGCGGGATTTGCCAGCAATTAGTCGACAGAGACAAGCGCTAACGGCACTGTGCGCCCAAAAGGCTTTCATGTTAAAATTAGCATTTTGTTGCTGGAAAAGACTGAGAACGGTAACAGATAATGCGATCGAACGAATGGTTTTAAAACCCAAAATCACAATCGCTTGTTCTAAATCATTGACTGGTTCAGGCAGGGAATAATAGACGCTGTTGACCATGCGTAACATTTTTGCCGACATGGCGGCATCTTTCATCATGATCTGATTCACTTGTCGCGCATCTGAATTTGGGTCATTTACTAGACGGACAACATGTGTGACGACCTCTGGCAGTGAAGGGACGGTGTGAATGCGATCAATAATATCTTCAAATGAAGCGCGCGTAACGGCCATGTCGTTTCCTATCTGCCGACGTTAATGTTTAACTGGGTGTTGCCCAGTGGGTGTTGGCTCAGCGATAATATCTACTTTTGCAGCGGTGTTGCTGGTTGCTGTTGGCACAGTGGAATTAGCTTTTGGATCAAGGGCGCTAGCGAGCGCCAATTTTTTTTCTTGTTCGATTTCCAACCATAATTCACGTCGATAAACTTGGTAGTGACGTGGTGCATCTATACCCAGGCGTACTTGACCATTGCGGCCAACTTCCAGTACGGTGATCAGGATATCTCCATTGATCACGATACTTTCATTTACACGTCGGGTGAGCACTAGCATAGATGTTAGCGTCCCTGAGGTTTCAAATTGCGAAGGTAAAATTTAATTGGTAGTTTGGCGTCATTTAACACGACTTGTTTAGCTAATCGCGTGGTGCGACAGACCAAAATTGGTGCGCGTAAATTAGTTCGGGTTTTAGTCGGGTCACTATCGAGCACGACCATGCTATAGACATCAATATCGCTAGCGTTGGCAGCACCAATGTCAGCGACATCACCGGTATTTAATTCAATATTAGGATCTAATCCGGCTTTAAATGGGGCGAGCAAACAGAACCCAACTTTTTCATCATCAACAGATTGTAACCAATAACTGGGGCCGCTTTGAGTTTGATAAATATACCAACGTTTGAGTTTCCCTGAAAACCCAAATAGCGGCGTCATAAAAGTGACCAGATCTTCGTCGGAAATTACGACGGGTCCTTTTATGAGCGTATTAATGGTGAGGGTCGCCACGGTCGGTTCCTTATCGGTGATAATCATGGGTCGCTCCTGATAAATCGCGGTTTGTCGCGATGAGGTGTGCGGATTCCCACGCAAGCAGCAAGCCAAAGCGAAAACAGGGTGTTAGTTTTCACAAAGTTTTGCCACGAACGAACAAGCATACCTTGTAGATGTTGAGTGGCGCAAGGGTGCGATTGAGGAAGTCCGGAATTCCTGGGCGCTCCAAGATAATTTAACGTTGTAAGGCTAAACTCCCGGCTACAGAAAAGTTGGGGCCAATTAGGCGCACGTATATTACTTATAAATGGCCCCGCCTTTCTGAAGCCGTGAAAAAAATATCCCTCGTTACGGCACCCACAGATCACGCAGGACTTCCGGACTTCCGGACCTCCGGACGTTCTAACCAGACTCTCCAACCAAACCTTCCCTCCACATTGGCCCCAGGTTTGCGTTGGTCCTAAGCGCGGGGTACCTTGCCCCAGTGGCGCGTGAGTCATCGGAGAGCGGCGTTCATGGATGTGTATATCCTTGCCATACAAGCACGTGTGTTGATGTGGGTCGGCTGTAGCTGGATCTTCATTGGGCTGTGGTTGGGTACGGATCCGGCCACGGTCGCGTGGCGGGCGGCAATTGCTGCTTTCGCATCCATGTGGTTGTCGGGTAAGCTACTACACGTGGTCGCGGGAGTGATCAACGAACGGGTGGCTGCCGATGTTGCCGAACGTCAGGCTGCCAGCGAACAGGCAGCTGCTTTAGCGGCTGCTCCTGTGCCAGCACCAAATCCTCCAGCACCGGCGCGCCGCCGCTGATTTTTTTAAGGACGAAGACGTATGAGCTCCACCAGCACGGTGCGAAATAATTCGGTCAAAGCCTATCGCGAGGCAGAGGGTGTTCGTAGCGGCGATGAACGCGAAGCCGAAATTATGCGTCATTTGCCATTGGTTCGCACCGTGGTGGATCGCATTACGGCGCATTTGCCAGCGAATGTTGATCGCGATGATTTATTTCACGCAGGGGTTATCGGATTAATTGATGCATTGAATCGTTTTGATGCGTCACGCGATAATGCTTTTTCTACCTACGCCGTCATGCGTATTCGTGGGCAAGTAATTGACGAATTACGTGCACGGGATTGGGTCAGTCGTGGCGCACGGGAACGGTCAAAAGCCTATCATTTAGCGATAAAAGAATTGAATCATAAATTTGATCGCATGCCATCCGACGCAGAATTAGCTAGCCATATGAAAGTGGAAGAGTCGGAATTAGCAGAAATCGAGCGAGAAGCGCAATTGTCGACGCAAGTCAGCTTAGATGCCCCAATCGTTGATGATCAAATGATTGGCTCATCGTTAGCGCGACATGACGATGAGATGGCAAACCCGCATCGCCATATGGATGCAGATGACCGTAAAAAAATAATCACTCAGATTTTAAGCGCGGTTAGTGAACAAGATCGCTTAGTGGTTAAATTATATTATTTCGAAAATTTATTGATGAAGGAAATAGCGGCAATTATTGGTGTAACGGAAAGCCGTGTTTGCCAGATCCACGCCCGCGTGCTGGCCGTTTTGCGCACACGTATGGGCTCTGACGACATTTTCGGTTAACCGATGACCGGCACCGGCGGCATTGGCTCAGGCGTTCCAACGACACCTGATGCACGTGCTTTGCTGCTGCAATTATCATCCAGCAATGCTCGCGCATTAACCGCGGGTTTACAGCCAGGAGAGATGCTGACGGCACGTGTAGGACAGTCATTTGCAGATGGTTCGGTTATGTTGGAAGTCGGCGGTAAAAGTTTAATCGCATCTAGTGCCGTGCCGTTAACTCCTGATGCACTGGTGCGTTTGCAGGTGCAAATAGCGGGTAATCAACCGGTGTTGAAATTGCTCGACGGCGGTCCCGTGGATGAGATTCACACCAGCACGGCGGCAGTACGCGCAGCGGTTTTGGGATTACCAGCGACATCAACGGCGGCGTTGGTGCTGAAAGCCTTTGAAACTGTTGGCGCACCATTAAACGCGGAACGTTTACAAGCGGCGATGACAGCGGTTGGAAATTTACCACCAGAGGAAGCGAATCTGCGTGCTCAGGCGATGGGTTTGCTGGCAAAGATTAATGCGCCCATAACGCCACCAATGCTGGCATTGGCTGAGCGATCATTATTAGGCGAAAAAAATGCATCGGTACCCAATGTCGCTGCCGCAGTGCAACACGTTCAGCAAGCGGTCCAAGGATTATTAACTAATAATCGCCTCCCTTTAAATCCCAGTAATTCCGGTACGCTGCCAACGCCCGTGGTAACCACTGCCTCACCACCAACGAGCGCCCCAGGAGCACCGGTTTTAGGAGTGCCAATGGGTGTCGTATTGGCGAATACCACCGCGCCAGGATCAGCGGCAATACCAGTGCCCGTATCAATCGCCTTGCCAACGACTGTTCCATCGGCGCTCCCGGTGGTTCCAGGGCAAGCGGGAACATCAGCGCCTACGATTGCTGGTCAGTCGCTAGCTGCCACCTCAATTCTGCCTCAGGCCTCATTAGGACCGTCAGCGGGACCGACAGTGGGACCGACAGTGGGACAGGCATCAAAGTCGCCGATAACGTCTGCAGTCACACCCGGAGCGGCCCCACTTGCGAGCACGCCTATTTCGCCAGTCGCCACGTCGTTATTGCAACCAGGACTTACCACCGGATTGCCGGCGACGACGTCTACCGTGACAACGCCACAATTATCTAGTTCAATAGTAGGATCAGTTTCAAGACAGCCACTTATTGTGGGTCAATTACCAGCGCTTTCGGCACAGCATATCGCCGCCGCGTTGGCCCAAAGTACTCCTCCCGATGGTGGTCGCGATGGTGCACGTGCCGTTATGCAAGCGTTAGGGTTGGTCGGAATTCGCCCACGTGAGAGCACGGTGGCGAGCCATACGCCGCGCGAACCAACCGCCTTGCAGGCCTTGGCGCAAGCGGTGACCTCATCACCGCCGTCACCGATTTCATCATCAGATCCACGTGCTCCAATTATACCGCAATCGGTAGATCAAGCGATGACGGTATTGGTGCGCGAATCGTTAGTAGAAACCATATTTAAACCCCAGGCGTTATCGGATTACGATAAAGTTTTAGCCGTACCAATGCATGTCCAACAACATCCGACCCCCATGCGCTTTGCTATCGCTGAACGGGAAACGGCTGCTGGCACCGCGACTTTTGTCCGTGTTGATACAGAATTAACCAACCTCGGCCCACTGAGCGTTCGCTTGTCCGGCATCGATGGTGGTGCCCTCAGTATTACCATTTTCGCCCACGGCCCAGCGCAGGCGAATTTGCAGGCCGCTTTGCCTGCATTATCAGACAGTTTACGGGAATTAGGCGTTACTGCAGGCTTGCGTGTTGCTGACTGGAATGACAGCCATGGTTGAGTCAGCGCAACCGCCGCCAGAACCAGCAACGCCACGTCGTCGTGCCGTGGCGTTGCGCTATGATGCAGAGAATGAATCTGCCCCGCGTGTTCTCGCTAAAGGGCAAGGCGATATTGCTGAACGCATTATTAAATTAGCCGAAGAACACGGCATTCCCTTGCACGAAGATAAAGACCTCGTTCGATTATTAAGTATTCTTGACTTGGATGTTGAAGTGCCACCGACCTTGTATCGTGCCCTGGCGGAGGTGTTGTCACATATTTATCGTGCGAATGGACAAGCACAGGAACTAGCCTCGCGCAAGAAATAAACTGATTTGCGTTATATCCCACACGGCGTGAATTTTATTTCCCGGTGGCCCGCGCTTCGTTTTTCTTGAGTGAAACATGGATAGAGAACAGTAAAATAAATTGCTCACAAATAACGCGCCACATGACTTGTCCGATGATCACGCTCAGCAACATCATTTCCCATGGCAAGGTGCTGAGCATCACTGTGGATGACCCTGTTTTGGGTACGACGAAAAAAATGATAGCGGCCAGATCAATATCGCGAGCGCACCAATAGGGTACATTATTTTGATCAGTCCCGTGCTAATCATCAGTCGAAACGAAAAGAAATCCCACATAGTGTTCTCCAGTTCGCCATCATGTCCGCATCGTTATGCAGGCAAGCTCACACGCTTTCCGGTCGGTCGTAGCGCAAATGATGGAGAGCGGTGAGAAGCGAGGTTGACGACTTCCCCAACGTGTGAGCGGCCTAATAGTGCGGACCCATGGCTATTCCCGTCCTCGTCATCGTTGGCCCCACGGCGTCCGGTAAATCGGCGTTGGCAGTGGCGTTGGCGCAGCGACTGGGCGGAGAAATTATCAGTGCCGATGCCTTTGCTATTTATCAAGAGATGAATGTTGGCACAGCAAAACCGACGCTGGCGGAACAGGGGGGCATAACGCATCACCTGCTATCTAGTGTAGCGGTGCATGATCGCTGCGATGTGAGTCGATGGTTGGAAGGAGCCGATTCGGCAGTAAATGACATTCACAAAAGAGGAAAAATAGCCATCGTTGCTGGTGGTACACCGCTGTATGTAAAGGCGTTGCTCGAAGGATTATCAGCTGGTGCGCCACGCGATGTAGAGGTGCGTGCAGCCATAGAAGGTCGTTACGATAAAGAGGGGGGCGCAGTTTTATTCGCTGAACTACAAGCGATCGATCCCATTTATGCCGCTGATCGACATCCCAATGATAAGCGCCGCATCGTACGGGCATTAGAGGTACATGCGTTGACCGGTCAGCCGTATTCGTTTTTTCATACGACCGATGGTATTCGTCGTGCCGATATTCGGCCATGCCTCATCGGTTTACAGTGGCCACGTGAGATTATTTATGCGCGCATCGATGCTCGCGCTGAATTAATGTTTAAGGCCGGATTAATCGAAGAAGTCCGTGGATTAGCCGACCGTATCAGTCCGGAAGCCGCTCAGGCGGTCGGTTACAAAGAAGTATTGGCCTATTTACGTGGCGAACACGATTTAGCGCGCGCGTTAGAATTAGTGCAGCAAAAATCGCGAAACTTAGCTAAGCATCAAATGACGTGGTATCGAAATTGGTCAGATATAAATTGGATGGCAGGAGACGATCCCGAGCTGATCGTTAAAGCAGAGAAATTGGCCCGCGTCTGGGTGTCTGGCTGAATAACATTAATGACCAAATGAATTATTACGGGGGCCTTGCGCTTTGTGTTAAACAGCTTTGTGTTTAACATAGGTGGGGCAAGCTCAGTTCGAACATGCCCACTTTAGCCATAATGAATTTATTTAGCTTTTTGAAATAGGGATTGCCGTTCACCATCGTTCATCCTAAATCCGGCATTAGGAATCTTGGCAACGCCGTGATAAGCATGATATTGCACGTATGTTACGTAAAAAATCCGCTGCTTCTTTGGTTCCCTGTTTGGGTGAATCATTTCCCGAGTCGAGAGTCGGTCATAAAGACACGT